>QHTW01000129.1:11024-14291 GCA_003220955.1 Gemmatimonadota bacterium
CCTGGCCCCGACCTCCACAATCTGGCTACGGAAGTGCGCGCGCTCGTGACTCGCCCGATGTATGGCGACACGCCGGTGTTCGTGATTTTGCTGGAAGGGGGGCCCGAGGCGGCGACGGAAGCGCTCCTCGCGGGAGCACGGGATGTCCTCATCGCGCCCGTGCACCTGCCCGAGCTGCGCGCCCGGCTCGACGCGTACATCCGCGCGCGCTCCGACGTGCGCGACGCCCACGAAGCGTTGCGGGCGCGAGACCTGCTCTTCGACATCTTTCAAGAGGTGTCATCCGCGCTGCGGCCGGACGAGATCTTTCAGACGTTGGTGCGTCGCGTCGGCCAGGCGTTCGGACTTTCGCATTGCTCTTTCGTGCTGTCCGCACCGGGAGAGGACAAGGGTCGCGTCGTCGCCGTGTACGAGAATCCCGCCATCCGCGATCTGCGCGTCGACCTCAGCCGCTACCCGGAAATCCAGGAAGCCATCCGCACCGAACGCCCCGTCGTGATTCAGGACGTGCACGATCATCCGCTGTTCGCCGCGATTCGCCAGCACTGGAGCCAGCAGCAGATCGAGGTCAACGTGCAGGCGGCGGTGGCGCTGCCGGTGTTCGTGCAGGGACGCGCGGCCGGGGTGTTCTTCCTGCGGACCCAAAAAGGTGACCCGCAGCTTCGGCCGGAGGACGTCGCGTTCGCCAACACGATCGCGCAGGCGGCCGCCCGCGTGCTCGAGAACGAAGAGCGCCGCTCGGCGATGTACCGCCGCCAGATCAGTGCGGGCACGACGGACGAGCTGACCGGGTGTGCGTCGCTTGATGCGCTCGACCGGCGCCTGCGCGATGAATTCGAGCGGGCGCGGCGCTACGCGCTCCACTTCTCGCTCGTCGTGATCGACATCGATCACTTGCACGAGATCAACGAGCGGCTGGGACACACCGCCGGCGATCGCGTCCTGGGTGAGATCGGCGCTCTCGTGCAGCGTGAGCTGCGTGCGCCCGATTTCGTCGCCCGCTACGGCGGCGAAGAATTCGCCTGCGTGCTGCCCGAGACCGACGGACCCGGGGGCCGCCATTTCATCGAGCGGCTGCGGCAGGTATTCGCGCGCCACACGTTCGGCGATCTCGGCCCCGCGAACGCGCCGGCGATCTCGGCGGGCGTCGTCGCGTATCCGCACAGCGAAGCGCTGCGACCCGAGGACCTGTTTACCCTGGCCGAGAGCGCGCTGCACAAGGCGAAAACCGGCGCTGCGGACCGGATTGCCGTGATGGGGGAGAGCTAGTCGAGGGTCTTCTGGAAACGGCGCACCGACAGAGCGATCAGCACCGTCGCGAATAGCAGCAGGATCACCAGCTCCTTCCACAGCTCCGTCACGCCCACACCTTTCAGCAGAATGCCGCGCAGCACCTTGAGGAAATGCGTGAGCGGCAGAAACGCGCCGATCCACTGAAACAGCGTCGGCATGGCCTGTCGCGGAAACATGAAACCAGAGAGCAGGATGTTGGGGAGAACAAAGAAGAAGCTCGCCTGCATGGCTTGCTGCTGCGTGCGCACCAGCGTCGAGACGAACAGGCCGAATGCCAGACTCGCGACAATGAAAACCAGAGCGATTGCGTAGAGCAACAGCACATTGCCCGTCAGTGGCACGTCAAAGACGAACCGGCCGAGCAGCAGCACCGTGGTCATTTGGACGAGCCCGACGCCGACGTACGGGGCGATCTTGCCGAGCATCAGCTCGGTCTTGGTGATCGGCGTGACGATGAGCTGCTCGAGGGTGCCGCGTTCCCGCTCGCGCACGATCGCCATGGCGGTCACCAGGATCATGGTCAACGTGAGGATGACGCCCACGAGTCCGGGGACGATATAGTTGGGGCTGCGCAATCCCGGGTTGTAGCGGGGGCGCACGCGGGTCTCGAGCGGCAAATCCGAGCGCCCCGCGGCTGCCGAGAGAATGGCGAGGTTGCGCACCTGGGCGACGCCGGCGGCGGCGGCCAACGCGGCCTGCGAGGACAAGGGGTCCGAGGCGTCGACCACGACCTGGATCGTCGCAGTACTGCCGCGCGCGAGGTCACGCGGGAAATCGTGCGGAATCGCGATGCCCGCCTGCGCGTCGCCTCGGGCGATCCATGCGTCGAGCGCGTCGCGACCATCCACATGCGCGATGATCCGGAAATTGCCTGTGTTCTCGAACGCCGCGATCGCGTCACGGCTGCTCGGCGTACGGGATTCGTCGAGGACCACCGTCGGGATGTGGCGCACATCCGTCTGAATCGCGAATCCAAACAACAGAAGCTGGAGGACCGGGATTCCGACCATGATCCCCAGCGTGAGCCGATCCCGGCGCATCTGAATGAATTCCTTACGGAACATCGGCCCGAAACGCCTCATGCTTCCTGCTCCTGCTCGTCGCGCTCCTGGAGAATGACGAACGCATCCTCTAGGTCTCTGCCGCCGACCTGTGTCGCGACTTCGCTCGGCGTCCCGAGCGCGATCAGGTGGCCCTGGCTCATGAGCCCGAGACGCACGCAGCGGCTCGCTTCATCCATATAGTGGGTCGTAACGATGACGGTGGTCCCCTGGCCGGAGAGCGCGGTGATCGTAGTCCAGAATCCCCGCCGGGCGGCCGGATCCACGCCTGCCGTCGGCTCATCGAGGAACAGCACCGGGGGTCGATGCATCAGTGCGCACGCGAGCCCCAGACGTTGCTTCCAGCCTCCCGAGAGTGTCCCGGCGAGCTGGTGCAAGCGCCGATTCAGCCCCAGGAAGGCCACAACCTCAGCGATGCGCCCGCGTCGGCCGGGCCCTTCGAGTCCATAGATGCCGGCAAAGAAGTCCATGTTTTCCGCGACGGTCAGGTCCTCATACAGCCCGAACCGTTGCGACATGTACCCAATGCGCTCTTTGATGAGGTCGGGAGACTTCACGACGTCTACGCCCGCGACGATGGCGGTGCCCTCGGACGGCGCGAGCAGTCCGCATAACATCCGGATCGTGGTCGTCTTACCAGAGCCGTTGGGTCCGAGCAGTCCAAAGACCTCGCCTTTCGCGATGGTGAGATTCAAGTCGCGCACGGCGACGATCGGACCAAAGCGGCGTGTGAGGTGTCGAGTCTCGACCGCGACGTCGTTCACGGCAACAGCGGGATCTCTACTTGGACGGGCATACCCGCCTTGAGCCGTCCGCCCGCGCCATCGGTCGTGATCTTGATGCCGAACACCAGATCGGCACGCTCGCGCTCGGTGAGGGCGGCTCGTGGCGTGAACTCGGCACGCGGCGCGAT
>QHTW01000129.1:14306-16815 GCA_003220955.1 Gemmatimonadota bacterium
GATATCCGTCCACACGAATCCGGACCTCTTCGCCCGTCTTGAGCCGCGCGACGAACCGCTCGCCGACGTAAGCGCGAATCCAGGGCGCGCGCACCAAACCGATCGAGACGACCGGCACGCCAGCGGCTATCACCTCGCCGCGCTCGGCGAACCGCGTGAGCACGATTCCGTCTGCAGGGGAGCGCAACACGAGCTCATCACGGATCGATTCCGTGGCCGCGAGGGCGGCACGAGCCGCCTCAGATTCTCGCATCGACGCCCGAACTGACTGCAGGCGCGCGGTGGCCGCGGCCGCGGCGGACTGTAAGCGCTCCAGTTCTTGTGGTGAGGCGATCCCCTGCGCGGCGAGCACGCGCGCCCTCGCCAGATCGTTCGCGGTACGCTGGCTGTCCGCGGCGGCCGCCCGGATCTCCGCGGTCCGTGTCGAAGCGGCCTCGGCGAGTGCGCGCCGCTGCTCGATGAGGGCGGAGAGGCCAGGCTGATCCAGTACCGCGACCGTGTCGCCGGCGCGCACCGAATCGCCTTCGTCCTTGAGGAGCCGCTGGAGTCGCCCGGATGCGAGGGGGCTGCGCTGCAAAAAGCGAAAAGCGGCGCTGCGGACCGAATTGCAGTGATCGGCGAGAGCTAGTCGAGCAGCGCTACCGCCGTGGACGAGGGGAACGCAGCCAATTGCCGGGATCCAATGCGATGCCGCCCTGGCCGCGAATTTCGAAATGGAGGTGCGGACCCTCGTCGCTCGACTCACCGCCGACGTGGCCGATCACTTGGCCGCGAATGACGCGGTCGCCCTTACGGACGGTCGCGTCGTTGAGGTAAGCGTAGAAGGTGTAGTAGCCGCCGCCATGGTCGATCAGCACCGAAGTGAGATACAGGCCGAGCGGTCCGGCGAGGCTCACCGTGCCGGCGGCGACCGCCCGCACCGGCGTGCCGACGGGCGCCCTGATGCCGATGCCGTGCCGCGGAATACGGGTGTTATTGGGTCCCGTCGTGGTCCCAAAAGGATAGATGATGGAGCCTTCGACCGGCCACTCGAGGCCGCCGAGATTGGCGGTCGTGATGGCCCCCGCTCCGGAGGCGACGCCGCGCAGCTCGGCCTCGCGCCGCGCGCGCTCCAGTGCTTCGATCCGGTCGTTGAGCGCTCGCTCATCGCGATCCAGGCGCGTCAGCCGCTGCTCCGCCTGGCGCGCGCTGCGTCGCGTCGCGCGCAGGTTGGTTTCGCGTTCGCGCTCGAGCGCGAGATAGCGGCCGAGCTCGTCGGTCCGCTCCTGCCGGCGACGGCCGAGCGTCTCGCGCGCATCCACGAGCAGCTGCCGCTGCCGCGCAACGCGGTCGCGTAGCTTGTTCATGTCGTTGGTGAGCAGGCGGTCCTGCCGGCTCACGAGAAACAGGTACTTGTAGCGCGACAGCAGGTCGCCGAAGCTTTCCGCGGCCAGCAGCACTTGCCAGCCGTAGAGCGCGCCGCGCTTGTAGATGTCCACGAGCCGGCGCTCCAGGACCGCGCGTTTCTCGAGCAGCGCATCCTGGGCGATCAACAAGTCCACCGTGATTTGATCGATCTGCCCGCCGAGTCCCGTGATCTGGCGGTCGAGCTCGTTCACGATCCGGTTCGTGCTCAGCTTCTGCTGCTCGATGTTGGAGATTTCGTCGGAGAGTGAATGGGCCTGAGTGCGCAGCCGTTCGAGCTCCTGCTCGACCTCGGAGCGCTCGCGGCGGATGCCTTCCAGCCGGCGCTGATTGTCCTGCATTTGCTGCTGGTAGCTCGGCCGCTGGGCGACCAAAAACGACGTCAAGCAGACGACGTCGAGCAACAACGTCAAGCTCAGGCGTCGAGCAAAAGCATACGGACGTGCTTGACGATACTGCTCGACGATCGCGCTCGACGGCCGTGCTCGACGTCTCATACTCTTTTCAAGTGCCGCCCCACGCTCATCGCGCTACCCAACAATCCGATGAGTGCCCCGAACGCCACGATCGCGGCCGCTTGCTCCCGTGTGAAGAACGCCGACTGGAGCAGGTACCGATTGATCAGGAGATACGCCGCGAACGACAGGCCGATCGCGACAGCACCCCCCAGCAGTCCCTTGATGGCGCCCTGCAGCAGGAACGGCCGGCGGATGAAGCCATCGGTGGCCCCCACGAGCCGCATGATCGCGATTTCCCGGCTGCGCTGCAGCACCGCCATCCGGATCGTCGTGCCGATGATGATGATCGCGACCACCGCGAACGCCGCGCCTACGACGATGCCGACGGCAGCGGCCAGGCCGCGTAAGCGATCGAGTTTCTCGACCCAGTCGCGTCCGAAGCGAACATCGTCCACGAACCCGAAGCCTCGCAGCCGATCCGCGACGGCACTGACGTGATCCGTATCGCGAAACCCCGGCTTGAGCTTCACCTCGATCGAGGCGGGCAACGGATTGCGCTCGAGCTCCTGCATCACATCGCGCAGCTCGACGAGCTCGGCGCGGGCGCGGGCGAGCGCGTCGTCCTCGGAGACGTAGGTCGCCGACTG
>QHTW01000129.1:16964-23095 GCA_003220955.1 Gemmatimonadota bacterium
CCAGTACGAACAGGGAAAAGGCGATGGTGGTGACGGACAGCGCCGACAGCAACGGGGCGCGCTTGAACGTCAACATCGATTCGCGCAGCGTGAGGTTCATGACGCCCCCGCACCTCCAGTTCCACCGGTCGCCTGGTCGTGGCTGCCCGCTTCGTCGACCGCGGAGTCGTACACGAGCGCGCCTTCCTGCAGCTCGATCACCCGATAGGGCGCCTGCCGTACCAGGTCGAGGTCGTGGGTGGCCATGACGACTGCGGTGCCGCTGGCGTTGATGTCGCGCAACAGCTGGAACACGCCGCGGGTCGCGCGCTCGTCCAGGTTCCCGGTGGGCTCGTCCGCGAGCAAGACGGTCGGCTCGTTCACCAGCGCCCGCGCGATGGCGACGCGCTGCTGCTCGCCGCCCGAGAGCTCACGGGGATACGCCTGTGCCTTGGCCGCCAACCCCACTTGGGTGAGCACGCGCATCACGCGCGCCGCGATCGTCGAGGAGCGTGCGCTCGTCACTTCGAGCGTGAACGCGACGTTCTCTTCGGCGGTGCGGTCCTCGAGCAGCCGGAAATCCTGAAATACGATGCCGAGCTTGCGGCGCAGCATGGGGACGTCGCGGGGGCGCATCTCGTTCACGTTGTATCCCGAAACGCGCACCTCGCCCGACGTGGGGCGCTCGTCGGCGTAGATGAGCTTCATGACGGTCGATTTGCCCGCGCCGGAGTGGCCGGTGAGGAAGGCGAACTCCCCTTTGGCGACATGGAACGAGACGTCCTTGAGCGCCAGGCCGCCCTTGGGGAAGGCCTTGAACACGTTGATGAACTTGATCATCTAGTGCCGCGCCAGGGCCTGGGCGAAGTCCGCGATGAGATCATCCGGATCCTCCAGTCCCAGGGAAAATCTCAAGAATCCGTCCGGGATGCCAGCCTGCGCGCGCTGTTCCGCCGTGAGACTGGCGTGTGAGGTGAGCCGCGGCTCCGAGACCAGTGTCTCCACACCGCCCAGACTGGGCGCGTGCGCCGCGATCGTCAGCGCCTTGAGGAACCGTTCGGCGGCGCGCACGCCGCCCTTCAGCTCGATCCCGAGCATGCCGCCGAAGCCGCCGAGAATGCGTTTCGCCAGCTCGTGATCGGGATGCGACGGCAGGCCGGGGTAGTGGACCTTGGAGATCGCGTCCTGCTTGGCGCACCATTCCGCCACAGCCAGCCCGATCTCGTTCTGGCGCCGGACGCGCACGGTGAGCGTCCGCATGCCGCGATCGATCAGCCAGGCCGCGAATGGATCGATCGCCTGTCCCCAGACCTGCATCAGCCGGCGGACCTCTTCCACCACTTGATCCGTTCCCGCGACCGCTCCCGCGATCACATCCGTATGGCCGTTCAGGTATTTCGTCGCCGAATGGATCACGAGGTCGGCGCCGTGCTCCAGCGGGCGGAAATTCACCGGTGATGCGAACGTCGAATCGACGATCAGCGCGAGGCCTTCGGCCTTGCACAATGTCGCGACCGGCTCGAGATCGATCACCCGCATCACCGGATTCGTCGGCGTCTCGAGGAAGACGGCGCGCGTCGTTTTGCGCATCGCCTTCTTCCAGGAGCGTGCTTGCGTCGGATTTACGAACGAGACGTCGATGCCCAGTTTGCCGAATTCTTCGCGGAACAGCCGGTGCACGCCGCCGTAGATCCATTCGCTGGCGAGGAGGTGATCACCGGGGCGCAACACGGCGAGGTGCGCCAGGGCACAGGCACCCATCCCGCTCGCCAGGAACAACGCGGCGTCGGCGCCCTCGAGGAGCGCCAGCTTTTTGCCGATGTCGACCTGATTGGGATTGTTGCCGTAGCGGCTGTACAGGACTTCGGCGCTCGAGCCGACGGGATTGGTGAATGTGGCGCTTTGATGGAGCGGGGGAACGACAGCCGACCAGTCGGCGCGCGCCTTGGGATCGCCGTGGATGGCGCGGGTGGACAGGCCCAGACGGCGGCGTTTCACGCCGCGGTGAGTCGGATGGAGCCTCCCGGAATGCGTGCCGCCAGTCGCCGTTCGATGAGCTCATCGAGCAGCGCCGGCGCCGGCTCACTGGCGCCGAGCCCCTCGAGCCCGCCGTCGGCTCGCTCGCACAGCACGGCGAGCCCGGCACCGGCGAGCACCGGCTCGATCGCCTCGCGATGGGCTTCCGTCAGTCCGCGCAGCAGCAGCACTTTGACCTTGTCGCGGACGAGCTTGGCGACGATCTCATCCGCGCAGGAATAGTCGAGGCAGCCGACGCCGGTAAAATCCATCACGGCGATCGTGCCGGGGGGAAGATCCCGCTCGATGTTTTCGCGCACCGCGCGCCCGGTGGGCCGGGTGACGAGGTCGGTGTAGAACCCGGCGACCGCTTGCTGCAGGACGGCATGCACCATGATGTGTGGAATCACTGCTTCGACGACCCTCCTGCTTTCTCCGACACCTGTTCCGGAATGATGAGCAGCACTTGCGACCCTGGAAAGGCGGGCAACCCTTCCTTGAGCGGAACCTCGTCATCCCAGCGCGGCACGATCGCGATCCGTGCGGTCCCGCTGCGAATGGCGACCTTCCCTTCCCAGCGCGCGAGATAGCGACGGATCCCGGCGAGCCCTTGCCCCCGTCCCGGGTCGCGAAAGCGACTCACGCCCTGGATCAGCGCCGCTTCCAGCGCCGCTGCATCGCCCCAGCGCTCGCCGAACCGCTTGGCCTGCGTGGATTCCAATGAATGCCGGAAGCCGACACCGGCGTCTGCGACCGCGATCACCACGCGGCGCGTTGTACGCCTGCACCGCAACCCAGCCCCCGGTGCCGGCGTGCTCCACAATATTCTGACAAGACTCCGAAAGCGCCATAGCGAAACCCATGGTCGCCTTCGGATCGAGTCCCAACTCCGAGCTGAGAATCGCGGACGCGCGTTGCTGGATGGTGCTCACCACCGCGTGCACGTCCTCGGCCGCCCGGACCGGCGTGACCGGGAGCAGGACCTCACTCTCCGTCGCGACCTTCGCCTTCGGCACCTTGCCGTGTACCTCGAACAGGTCCGCGGCTTCGCGAAAGAAACCGGCGCGGGCCCAGTAGCTCACCACGTCCGGGTTCGCGGGGGCGGTGAGCAGCGGACGCTCCCCCTTGCGCGTGGCTGCTTCGCCCGCGGCGAGCAGGCCCACCAGACCGTATGGTGATGCCCACTCGGCGGCGTGTGCGTCGAACAGGAGACGCTCGCCCCCCCCATCGGCCGCCTGCGCGTAGGCCGCCGCGAATTGATCGAACGAGCGGTCGTCGAACTGCGTGGGCACTTCGATGAGGCGGGTCACACCAGCGAGAGCTTGCCCAGCAGGTGATCGCGCAGCCCGGTGGCTCCGCGGTGGCTGAGATTTCTGGTGCCGAGCTGCGTGCCGAGGCGCAGCGCATCCTCGATGGGCGCGCCAGCGAGCAACGCGGCAGCGGTCGCTCCGCCGAAGACGTCCCCAGAGCCGGTGGGATCCAAGTCCTGGTGAAACGCAGGCGGGTGAACGGCCGGCGCGGGGATGCGAGCGGTGCGGATCGGGTCTCCCGTAAAGTACGCCGCACCGCGTGCCCCCAGCGTCACACACAACGTCGTGCACCCCTGACGCATCGCGTCGGCGGCGATGACGAGGGGGTCGGACCCCAGCTGGCCCATCTCGTCCTCGTTGAGCTGGATGACGTCGAAGCAGCCGAACCACATCGAGGCTTGGGGCAGGGGGCTAGGGACTCGAGTGCCGTCCGGTTCCTTTGCCAGGAAAAGGCTGTGAAGATCGGCGTAGATGAATCCGGGGAATCCGCGCCGCAGGAGCTGCGCGGTGTCGAGATTCATCTCGAAGCCCGAAATGAAATTGACGTAGACCGCGTCGAGGTCCCGCACGAGCGGCCCCAGCTCGGGCCACGTCCACGGCGGCACGCCGCCGCTCATCTGCTCGCAGCGCCGCTCCGCCGATTCGTAGCGTAGCGTCACCCGATTGTTCGGCTGAGGAACCTCCAGGAATCGTGCGTCGTGCGTCGTGCGTCGGAGACTGTGGAGAAATTCGTTGGCTTTCGGCGCGAGGTCGCGCCCCACTTTGATCAAAGGGACGATCCGCCAATCTTCGGGCAGCGAGGCATCGAGGGCGGCGAGTGCGTAGGAGATCCCGCCCCATTCTTGCACGGCGGGTTGAGCGGGATCGCGGCCGTAAATCGTGTCCCACACCATGGACCCGATGACGCCGAGTCGCTTCAGCGCAGTCCCCAATGCTTTTGGATGAAGACCGCTGCCGCGCCGAACACGCCCGCGGTGCCGGGGAGTGTGCCCGGGACGATCTTGCAGGCTTCCCACGCCGGCTTGAACGCGCGGCGCTTGACCTCGCTGCGCAGCGGATTGAACAGCTTGTCCCCAGCCTGCGTGACGCCGCCGCAAATCACGACGACCTCGGGGTTGAAGATGTTCAGGAAGCTCGCGACCGCTGCGCCGAGCAGCGACGCGGTCTCGCGCACGACCTCGAGCGCCCATTCGTCGGCGTCGTTCGCGGCTTCGTACACGATCTGGGCGGTGATTTTGGAGAGATCGCCCTGCACGTACTGCGACAGCGACGTCTCGACGCCCGATTCGATCCCTTCGATCGCACGCTCCGCGATCGCCGGCCCTGACGCGTACGCCTCGATGCAGCCGTAGTTGCCGCATTTGCACCGGCGTCCATTGGCATCGATCGTGACGTGCCCAAATTCCCCGGCGACGTCGGTCACACCGTGGTAGATCTCACCGTCGATGACGATGCCGCCGCCAATCCCCGTGCCGAGCGTGAGACCGATGACGTACGTTGCCCCGCGCGCGGCGCCGCGCCACCATTCTCCGAAAATCGCGCAGTTCGCGTCGTTGTCGAGCGTGGCCGGGAGACCGAGCCCCTCGCCGACTCGATCGCGCAACGGCATGTTGGTCCAGCCGAGATTGGGTGTCAGCAGCACGATTCCGGTCTTGGTATTGAGCGGTCCAGGCGAGCCGATGCCCACGCCTTCGACCTTCTTCCCGGACTCCGCCATCGACGCCTTGGCAAGCTTGATGATGCGGGACGTGACGGCATCCGCGCCCTGTGCCGCGAGCGTCGGCTCCGAAACGACGCCATGAATCTCCGAGCCGTCCTCGGCGAGGACCCCGGCGACGAGATTCGTTCCCCCAACGTCAACTCCGACGACGTAGCGCACCAAGGTCCTCGATAGCTCGGGTCACAGCTTCAACCGTGAGTTCACGCATACAGCGGTGATGTCCCAACGGACACCGGGGCGGCCCGTGTGGCGAGCAAGGCCGGCACCGCAGCTCGTCGAGCCCTAGTGCGACGTCTCCCGCGCGGAGCGGCCCAAACCCGAATTCGGTCACGGTGGGGCCGAACAGTGCGACGATCCGCGTCCCCATCGCGGTTGCCAGATGCAGCGGGGCGCTGTCATTTGTAACCAGCACGCTCGCCCGTCCGATCAGTGCTGCCGATTGCCGCAACGTCAGCTTGCCGCAGGCATTGACGACCCTTCGCCGCCCTTCGCCGCCCTCCGCCGCCCTTCGGATCTCTTCTCCCAAGCCGACATCGTCTGGCCCACCAACCACAACGATGGACGCACTCCCAGCAAGTTGGCGGGCGAGCTCCCCGTAGTACGGCCACCGCTTGCTGCCCCAAATGGAGCCGGGGGCTACTGCCACGAACGGCACACCGCCATCGAGGCCAATCTCCGCCAGCACGTTAGCCACGACCCGCTCGTCCTCCGCCGTGGGCCGCAGGTGGGGAGGATAGGCGCCCGGAGCCTCGTCCGCGAGGGCCAGAAGTCGGTCGGTCTCGTGGCCTAGGGCCGGCTTGGGGCGAGCGTCTGTATAGAGGAAGGACCAGGTGCCTGAAAACCCGATCCGGGAGGGAATTCGAGCTAGCAGACTCAGCGCCGCAGTACGTAACGAGCGATGAGGCAGGTAGGCATGTTCGTACCGCTCGGCCCGCAACCGCCGCCCGAGTCGCCGGAGGCCCCTCCAGCCCCGGTCGCCGCCGCGCTTGTCGTAGGCGATCACGTTCCGGACTGCGGGGTGCGTTTCGAGTAGCGGCGCCGCGAGCGGAGTCGTCACCACGTCGACCGGACCGTGGTGCGCCGCGAGGGCGGAAAGCAGCGGCGTC
>QHTW01000050.1:0-28890 GCA_003220955.1 Gemmatimonadota bacterium
CAGGCAGTCAAAGACAAGAAGATAGATGCTTTCAGCGCTGGTCTCGATTCCGCGTTTGTGGGCGTTTATACGGACGGTCTGCACAATCGTGATACAGAAGTGGCACAAGTGCGCCCAGCCAATCTCAAAGATTTCCATCTGAGCGATTTTACAGTGCACCGTCTTAGCGCGCAGGTCGTCTTGCTGACCTATAAGGTGGTTGTTAACGGGGAGTCGGGCGGTAAGGATTTGTCCGGGACATACTGGGTGGCGAGCGTTTGGCAGAAGCGCGGACAGCAGTGGCGCACGGTGATGCACACTGAGGAGAAGGCCTCGTGATGCCCGCCGGCTAACCCGCGCCTGAAGCTGTCGGCGCCCTGCGTCTATGGTAGAATTGCATTTGTGATCATACACGTTCGGCGCCGGAGCTTAGGCGCATCCCGTGAGGCAGCGACCAACCCAAGATGACAAGGAGAATCACATGGCAGAGAGCGTCTACAAGGTCATCGAGTTGGTCGGGACCAGCACGGAGTCCTGGGAGAAAGCAGCTGCGGCCGCGGTCAAGCGGGCGGGGCAGACACTGCGCGACCTTCGTGTCGCGGAAGTCTCACAGCTGGACATGCAGTTGAAGGATGGCAAGGTCGAGGCCTATCGGGCGAAGATCAAGGTTTCCTTCAAGTACGAAGGCGGCAAATGATCTGAGCGGCTAGGCGGTTTGCGAACCGTCCAACCGCTCAACCGCCTGTTTATCCAACGTTCCGCTCACATAGACGACCTGCGCTAATCCGAGCACTTCGATCGTATGCGGCAGGTTCGGCGGCAGGTCGAGCCGGTCTCCAGGCCCGAGGTCGACCGCCTCTGCGCCGGCTGTGATCCGCAGATAACCCTCCACGACCCAGCGCGTTTCGGGAAACGCGTGCTCGTGCTCGGTCATCCGCGCGCCCGGGAGATCCGACCACCAGGCGGTGACCATGCCTTCGCGCTCGAGCGCGCGACGCAGCGTGGCCACCTGCAGCGGCCCGAGCCGCGGATCCCAGCGCCGCGGCGCGAGCGTCACGACACGAACCGTGGCGCCCCGACGAGAATGCGTCGCGCGAAAAGGATGATGGCCCCCGCGTAGAGCAGGTGAATCGCGCCGCTGGGAACGGGCGCGACGAAGAGCAGCAGCGCCCACACGATCAGCATCACGACAGCGGCGAGCAGCGTGAGATTCAGGGTGATTGACCTTTCAGGGACGGAAAGTATTCTAGTACCCAGGAGCGGGGAGTCAAATTATTGAGCCAACAAGCTCGACAGTGGACCCAGATACTGCGGCCCATGTCACGCCCCCTCGATTGGGGAAGACAGAATCCGTGGTGAGGGACCAGTCATTCCTTTCGGGCTTCAATAATCCTCTCCGTTCCTGTTCTACCCGGTCGGCCGGCCTGCGTTAGGCAGTCCCGGCCGATCGTTTTTGTGTGAGGGTCTGCCAGAAATACTTCGGGGCGAGCAGCGCCTGTCCCCGGATCACGAACCCGACGAGCAGGATCACGATCCACAGCGCATACGCCACGGACACTTCTTCGCGGAGATGGGGCGCGAGGAACTGCACGATCCAGAGCACGAACAACGCGGTCGCGTCGAACCAGTCGAACTCCATGTTCGCGAGGAGCACCACGCCCAACGCGGTTTGCAGCAACGTGAGAATGATCTCCTGGCGCTGCGCCGCATCGAACGGAAAGTCTGCCCATGTTCCCGTGTGATGGTAATGCGAATACCCGTACACCAGCGGAATCATCGCGGCGAGGACGGTCCACTGGTTGATGTTGCTCGACACCATGTTCATCAGCGCCATGGGGGCATGGGTCACGCGTCGCGCCCAGAGAAACGCCGACACTTTTTCCGGGAACTCCGAGAGGAACGGCGCGACCCACTGCACCAGCACGAACTGGCTCACGCCGAGCAGGGCCGCGACCGCCAGCATCGATTCCAGGAACGGCTGCGCGGTGACGTAGAGCAGAAATCCGCCCGCGGCGAACAGCGCGCCGATCGCCGCCTTCTGGCGCCAGCCGCGCTGCTGGTACGCCCACTGCGACACGCGGGGTGCGTCGCCCAGCTCCTCGACGTTGTGTGGCGGATTGCGCAGGAGCACGCGGAGATAGGCGACGTAGAGGAGCAGCAGCACCACGGCGTCGATCCAGCTCAGCGTTTGCTTCCACACGATCACGACGAAGTACAAGAGCGGCGGGATCAGTCCGATGACCTCGACCGCGTGCTCGGGCTGCAGCACGATGCACCCGAGCTTGGTGTCCCCGCGGCGGCGCCCCGACACCGCGAACACGAAGTAGATCATCGGCCAGCCGAGGCCGAGCAGCAGGCGAATCGCCCCGGTGAGATTGGCAATGGCGAGATGGGCGCGCGCCGGATTCCCGCCCGCCTCCCACGCGATGACGGCTTCGACGGCGAATTCCGGGAGCGTCTGGACCCACGCCAGGATCGCGAGCGCGAGGCCCTGGGAAATCAGGAATTGCGCCGCTTCCGCGCCCCAGGCGACCAGAAACGCCGACAGGAGCATGCTCGGAAACGTCCACAGCGCGGCGAGCGAGGTGCCTCGCGCCTGTGTCGCCGAGGCGAGTAGCTTTAGGAATCGCACGGGGGTCCAAGATACTATGGCTCAAGTGAAATTCCACGAATCGCATGCCGAGCGGGTGGAGGAGCACATTCCATTCCAGACGCTGGTGCACGAGATGCTCGAGCAGCTGGGCGAGGATCCGAAACGCGAGGGGTTGCGGCAGACGCCGGCCCGCGTCGAAGCGTCGCTGAAATGGCTCACGCGCGGCTACGGCATGAACGTCGACGAAGTGATCGGCGATGCCCTGTTCGAGGAGACGCACGAGAGCATGATCTGCGTGCGCGACATCGAGATCTACTCGATGTGCGAGCACCACATGCTGCCGTTCTTCGGGAGGGCGCACGTGGCGTACCTCCCCAACGGCCGGATCGTCGGGCTGTCGAAGATCCCACGGGTCGTGGAAGTCTTCGCGCGGCGGCTCCAGGTGCAAGAGCGGCTGACCGACCAGGTCGCCGACGCGCTCTGCCGCGTGCTCAAGCCGCTCGGCGTCGGCGTGGTGATCGAGGCCTATCACCTGTGCATGATGATGCGGGGCGTCGAGAAGCAGAACTCGAAAACGGTCACCAGCGCATTGCGCGGCGCCTTCCGCGACGACGGCAAGACCCGCGATGAATTCCTGAGGCTCGTACACGGCGGCACCTTCTCCCTGTGAAGATCGCGCTCGTGACGGGCGCGTCGCGGGGGATTGGACTGGCCGTCGCGGTGGCACTGCGGGCCCGGGGAATGCACGTCGTGCGGGTGGCGCGCAGCCTGACCGACGCGGTGGCGGAGCGGCGCACCGACATCGCCTGCGACATCACGAAACCGGCCGACGTCGAGCGCGCCCTGGCCCGCGTCGAGCAACAGCTCGGCGTGCCGGACGTGCTGGTGAACAACGCCGGCATCTTTTTCATCAAGCCGCTCGCCGAGACCGCACCTGTCGACTTCGCGAGCACGCTCACGACCAATCTCACGGCGGCATTTCTCTTCGTGCGCGCCATCGTCCCGAAAATGGTCGCGCGCGGCAGCGGGCATCTGGTGACCATCGGATCGATCTCCGACTACATCGGGTTCTCGGGATCGACCGCCTACGCCGCCAGCAAGTTCGGGTTGCGGGGCATGCACGAAGTAATTCGTCAGGAGACAGGGAAGAGTGGGGTTCGCACGACCCTCATTTCGCCAGGTCCGGTCGATACGGACATCTGGGATCCGGTCGATCCCGACTCGAAACCGGGGTTCACCAAGCGCAAGGACATGATGCGCGCCGAGGATGTCGCAGCCGCGGTCGTGTACGCGGTGACGCAGCCGGAGCATGTGGCCGTCACGGAGATTCGCCTCTTGCCCACTGTGTATTCGCCGAGAGGGTGAGGCACGGCTCTTCATGCACATTGAGTTGACGGAGATGTTGCGCTGCCCCGAGCCCCACCGCGAGGAGATGCTCGTGCTCTCCACCGGGGAGGTGAAAGACCGCATGGTGCGCTCCGGGATCATCGGGTGCCCGGTGTGTCACAAGGAGTATCCGATTTCACGCGGGATCGTGAACTTCCGGCGCAGTCGCGACCGTGTCTCGAAGGAATCCTCGGGTCCCCGGCCCGCCTATGCGCCCCCCTCGCCATTGCCGTCGGCGGAGGCCACGAGCCTGCAGGCGTTGCTCGAGTTGTCAGGCCCCGGCGGATACGTCGTGCTCATCGGGGCGGCGGTGCGGCAGGCCCCGCGCCTCGGCGCGCTGATGGCGGGAATTCACTTCGTGGGTATCAATGCGCCGTCCGAAATGGAAGAACAGCCGACCCTCTCGCTGCTCTACGCCAACGAGAAAGTGCCGCTGCGGACGGCGGTCGCGCGCGGCGTCGTCGTCGGCGCCGATCTCGCCACGTCGCCGTGGCTCGTCGAGGCGCACCGCGTCCTGCTGCGCGGCCGCCGCTTTGTGGTGGAAAACGAAGAGCCCGAACTGCCGATCGGGCTCCTCAAGCTGGCGGCGGAAAACGGACTCTGGGTGGGCGAAAAGCGTTAGCGCTCGATGGCCGCCGCCATCGCATCGTCGGCCGAATAGGCGGCGTCGATCACATCCTTGTAGTGCTGCTCCACCACGCGACGCTTTACCTTGAGCGTGGGCGTCAACTCGCCCGACTCGATCGTGAAATCCTTCTCCAGCAGGACGACCTTCTTCGGCGTCTCGAACTTGGCGAGATGAGACAGCATGCTCATCACTTCGCGCTCGACCTTCGCCTTGACGTCCGGCAGCCCGATCAGCTCGGCGCGCGTGCCGTAGGCGAGGCTCCGCTCCTGTGCCCAGCGCTCGAGGTTGTCGAAGTTCGGGACGATCAGAATGATCGGGAACTTGCGGCGGTCGCCGTACAGCATGGCATTCGCGGCAAACTTGTTGCGCTTGACCGCCATCTCGATCGGCTGGGGCGCGATGTATTTGCCGCCCGCCGTCTTGAGCAGCTCTTTCTTGCGGTCGGTGATCTTCAGATATCCGTCGGAGTCGATCTCGCCGATGTCTCCGGTGCGCAGCCAGCCCTCGGCGTCGATCGTCTCCTTGGTCGCCTCCGGCAGCTTGTAGTAGCCCTGCATGATATTCGGGCCGCGCGCCAGGATCTCACCGTCCGCGGCGATCTTGAGCTCGACACCCGGGATCGCCCGGCCAACGGTCCCCAGTTTGATGCGGTCGAGCGGGTTCAGCGTCAGCACGGGCGACGACTCGGTCAGCCCGTATCCCTCGATGACCGGCAGCCCGGCGCTATAAAAGAATTTCGCGATATCGGCCGACAGCGGCGCCGCACCGGAGACAAAGAAGCGAATCCTGCCGCCCGTGCGTGCCCGCAGCTTGGAGAACACCAGCCGGTCGGCCACCTTCTTCTTGAGTGCCAGCCCGCCCGGGATGGGCAGCCCGGCGAGCGCGAGCGTAGCCCACTGTTCGCCGGCCCGCTTGGCCCAGAAAAAGATGGTTCGCTTGATGGCGCTGCCGGAGAGCGCGTTCTCGAGTACGCGCGCGTACACTTTCTCGTACAGCCGCGGCACGGACAGGACGACGGTCGGCTTCACCTCTTGCAAATTCGCCGCGACGGTGTCGAACGACTCCGCGTAGTTGATGATCACGCCGGCCTGGAAGAGCGTGTAGTCCACCATGCGCTCGTAGCTGTGGGACAGGGGCAGCATCGAGAGACACTCGTCGCCGCCGCCGATCGGAATCATCTGCAAAGACGCCTGGACGTTCGACCAAATATTGTAGTGCGAGAGCATCACACCCTTCGGGTCGCCCGTCGTCCCCGACGTGTAGATCAGGGTCGCGAGATCCTCAGGACCGGCGGTCAGCGCTTCCGCCTTCCAGGTGGGGTGCTTCGAGACGACGGCTCGACCTTTGGCCTCGAGCGCCGCGAGCGATATCACCCCCCCCCCTGGGCGCTGGGTGACGGCCTTCCCCACGCTGTCGAATACCACGACGTGATTGAGCCCAGGTAACGTGCTCTTGACTTCGAGCACCTTGGTGAGCTGAGCGGCCGTCGAGCAGAACACCGCCACCGATTCGGAGTCACGCAGGATATAGGCGGTCTGCTGCGCGGTGAGCGTCGGATAAACGGGGACGTCGGTCGCCCGGGCGCAGAGGCAGGCGTAGTCGGTCAGCGCCCATTCCGGCCGATTCTCTGAGACGATCGCGACCTTGTCGCCCGGCTTGATCCCTAATTCGCGCAGACCGAGGGAGATTGCCTGAACCCGGTCGAGCGCTTCGCGATGGGAGATCGAGACCCAGGCGCCGCCCACTTTCGATCGGAATGCGGCTGGGAGGCCGCCATGCCGATCTACTGTGGTAAAGAACAACTGAGTGAGCGTGCCGCGGTTCATGGACGAAACTCCACGACGAAGGTCAGGGGACTGCCCGACACGGCGGTGCTGTCCAGATGGAGCATGATGGCCGTGACGACCACCGAATCCGGAACGGGACCACTCCGGAGCCGCACCTGCACGACCGCGACTCCGGTACTCGGGTTCGTGAACACCGTATCCCCGGGGAACAATGTGGCCGCCGGAGCGCTCGCGGGAAAGGTGTTTGGGATGAAGATCACGCGCCGATTCGCGGGAATGGCGCCGCCGCTGCCGTAGACTTGGACCACGAGCGAATCGGAAAGGGAGTCGGCCGCTGGGGTGACGAACACCGTATCCCGGGTCGGCCCCGACACCCGTATCGAGTCGAGGTAGGGCAGCACGGTCACGGATTGGGGGTTGGAGATGAGGTTCCCGGTGCGCGCCTGCAGCCGTGCGGTTCCCAGCGTTTTGCTGATGGAGACTCCGGTCGTACTGTCGAGCACGGCAAGGATGGCGGTGTCGAGCGACGCCCACACGAACGTCGCCTGTACCGAGTCGCCAATCCCGTTGAAGGCGCGGGCGGTGGGGCGAAACGTGTCGGTCAGCTCGACGCGGCCGCTGTCCGGCAGGCGAAGCTCGATCGCCACCGGCTGAATCACATCCGTATTGATTTTGCAGGCGAGCACGAGGGCCAGCGTCACCACGACCAACGTCCGAATCAGGAGCTCCCCGTCCTCTCCTCGGTGGCACGCGTGGGGGGGGGCGCGGCTCGCATGTCCTGGAGCGCCTGGTTCGCGTGTTCGACCCACTTCTGGGCGTCTGGTCCGCGGGGCGGGTGCGCGAGGAAGGTCTTCAAGTGTTGCGCCGCTCCGTCGGGATCGCCGCGTTGCAGCAGGAGAAACGCCAGGCCGTAGTGCGCGCCGGCGAGTAAGCTGTCGAGCTCGAGCGCGCGCCGGTAATGGCGGATCGCTTCGTCATAGCGGCGCGTCTTGGTGAACGCAATCGCCATGTTCTGGAGAATGCGCGCGTCGTTGGGGAGATCGCGCAGCGCCAACCGGTACGACGTCAGCGCCGCGTCATAATCCCCCTGGCGCTCGAGGGCTAACGCCTCGTTGAGGTAATCGAGACGTTGGGGCTTGAGATCGTCGCTCGACGAACTCCCCCCGAACAAGCGGCGCCAGAAACCCATGGGGCGAAAATAGCTTGCGGTTGCTGACGCTGGCAATGTAGAATCCCCCACCATGGCTCAGGTCCGTAGCAAAACCCCTCGGGGCGTGCTCCAGGTCGACTGGGCATTTTTCGGTGAGCTGTGCCGGGTGCTGGCCCTGAAGGTCTTTCGCGAGTACGACCCCGAAGTCGTCATCGGGATCGCAAAAGCGGGAGTGATCCCGGGTGCCGTGGTCGCGAGCATCCTGCAACGCGACTTCGCGTCGATCGCGATCTCGCGGGAAGGCTCGGTCATCGCCGGGCCGCCGCGCCTCGTGACCGGGAAACGCGTCCTGCTGGTGGACGAAACCTGCGAGTCCGGCAGCACCATGAAGCTCGCGCTCGCCGCCGTCCGCGATCTGAAGCCCGCGGCGGTGAAGACCGCCGTGTCGTTCAAGACGGGGACGTACAAGCCCGATTTCTACGCGCTCGAAAACGAGAATTTCATCATCCTGCCCTGGGACCTCGAGGTGATCGTCAACGGGGAGATCGTCGTCCGTCCCGATTACCGCGCCAAACTGAAAGAGCCCAGTTGAAAGATCGTTTAGCCCAGAGCCTCAAGCAGTCCCGCGCCGATTACACCGAGATTGGCGTCGAACGCACCTGGAGCTCCGCCGTCGCCTTTCGCGGCCGCCGCCTCGAAACCGCGACGGTCAGTGAGGATCAGGGCGGGTTCGTCCGCGTCCTCAACACGGGCTGCGGCTGGGGCATCGCGTCGTTCACGTCGCTGGACGAGCTGCCCAACATGGTCACGCGGGCCAACGAGCTGTCCCGCGCTGTGCGCCTGGACGAGCCGATCCGGCTGGCGGCGGCGGCGGCGCACACCGGCGACGCCGTGCTCGATCTCGATGGCGACGTCCGCGGCGTTGCGCTGGCGGACAAGAAGAAGCTGCTCGATCGCTACAACGGTGCAATGCTCGCCGTCTCGGACAAGATCGTCGACACGCAGTCGAGCTATCGGGACGAAGTCTCCGAAGTCTGGTACGTGAACTCCGAAGGCGCGTCGCTGTACCAGCTGCGCCCCGAGGTCGTCGTCTCGGGCACGGCGATCGGCCGGCGCAACGGCACCATCGAGAAGGGGCTCGAGTCGATCGGCCTGCGCAAGGGGTGGAACAGCGTGCAGGACTTCGAGAGCCAGTTTCGCGTCGTCGCGCAGCGTGCCATCGATCTGCTCGATGCCCCGCGCGTGCGCGGCGGCGCGTATCCCGTCATCCTCGACAACGAGCTGGCCGGCGTCTTCATCCACGAGGCGTTCGGCCACCTCTCCGAGGCCGATTTCGTCTACGAGAATCCGCAGGCGCGGGAGATGATGACGCTGGGCCGGCGGTTCGGCAAACCCGTGCTGAACGTGGGGGACAACGGAGCGGCGAAAGGCCTGCGCGGGACGCTGCCGTACGACGACGAAGGGACGCCCACGCAGGACACTGCCCTGATCAAGGAAGGGATCCTGGTCGGCCGCCTGCACTCGCGCGAAACGGCGGCGAAGCTGGGAGAGCGGCCCACCGGCAACGCGCGCGCGATCTCGTTCCGCCACCCGCCCATCGTCCGGATGACGAACACCTACATCGCCCCGGGCAAGCAGGGCGTCCGCTTCAACGATCTCATCAGCGACATCAAGCTGGGTGTGTACGCCTGCGGGGCGTTCGGCGGCCAGACGATGCTCGAGAACTTCTCGTTCACCGCGGGCTGGGGCTACATGATCCGCGACGGCAAGGTCGCGGAGCTGGTCAAGGATGTCGTGCTGGCGGGCAATCTGTTTCAGACGCTGGACCGCATCGATCACATCGCCGGCGACTTCACGTGGAATCAGATGGGCGGCGGCTGCGGGAAGGGCGGGCAATTCCCGCTCCCGGTGACGGAAGGGGCGCCCCACGTGCGCATCGAAGAAGCGCTGATCGGCGGTGACGTATGATCGATCGCCTCCTCGACAACGCGCGCGGCAAGGTCGATGGTGCGGACGCGCTCTGGCGCCGCGAGGAGCAAACCTCGGTCGCGTTCGAGTCCGGGCGGCTCAAGGCGGCCGGGATCTCGGAGGAGGCCGGGCTCAACCTGCGCGTGCTTGCGAACGGGCGCATGGGCGTCGCGGGTACGACCGCGGCGAAACCGGACGCCAAAGAGCTCGTCGCACGCGCGCGTGCATCGGCGGAACTGGGAGAATCAATCGATCTTGCTTTTCCAAACCCCAGCCCCCAGTCCCTATCCCCCATCCCCACGTTTTTCGACCGCACCGCGAACGCTTCGCTCGCCGAGCTGATCCGCATGGGGCGCCTCCTGGTCGAGCGGTTGGCGCAGCCCGGCTGTCAGGTCAACATCTCCGTCCAACGCGAGGTCGCCGACACGGCGGTCGGCAATACCGCCGGCGCACGGGGCGAGTACCGTACCACCGGCATCGGCGTGACCGCGGACGTCACGCGGATTGCCGGCGATGACGTGCTGATGGTCTACGATCAGTATGTCGGCGCCGACCTGCCCACGAATGCCGATCTCGAGGCGCTCGTTCGCTCCGTCGAAACCCGCCTCACTGCAGCCCTCACGGTCGTCACGCCGCCGGAGGGCGCGCTGCCCGTTGTGTTCACCCCAGCCGGTCTCGCCGCGGTGATCCTGCCGCTCGAGCAGGCGCTGTCGGGAAAGACCGTGCTCCAGGGCAGCTCGCCGTTGGCGGGCAAGGTCGGGGAAACACTGTTCGACGCGCGACTATCCATCATCGACGACCCGCTGACGCCAGGCCGCCCCGCGTCCCGGCCGGTCGACGACGAATGCGTCCCCTCGCGGAGTACCGCCCTCGTGGAGCGCGGCACCGTGGGACGTTTCGTCTACGACCTGGAGACTGCCGCCCGCGCCAAGACCCAGAGCACCGGAAACGGACGACGCGGCGTGTTCGGGAAGCCGCACATCGGTTACACGAACATCCTGTTTCGCATGGCGGGTAGCGCGGCCGCCCCAATCTCTGATCTCGGCGGCGGTCTGATTGGGGACATCGCCGACGGCCTGATCGTAGACGATTTGATCGGTGTGGGGCAGGGGAACGTGATCAGCGGCGCCTTCAGCCATCCCGTGGGACTCGCCTATCGCGTGCAACGCGGCGAGATCACGGGGCGCGTCAAAGACGCCGCGGTCGCGGGCAACGCCTATGATCTGCTCAAACGGATCGGAGAATTCGGACGCGACGGGCGGTGGCTCGGCGCGCGGTGGTCGCCATCATTGTTGTTGGAAGGAGTGAGTGTAGCACGGAGGTAGGGGCGCAGCATGCTGCGCCCCTCCTACGCACCTAACGCCTCGGTGTAGGTCCCGCCCGCGGACATCTCGTTGTAGACCTTCTCCAATAATTCCGGCGGTGCCGACAAGAACCGACACCGCGCATCCCCCTTGCTGCGGCATTCCACTTCCATCACGGCGACCTTGTCGTCGGAGATCCGTCCCAGAAAGTCGGCCAGCATTCCCGCCGAGAAGAAGCACATCGGGGCCTGCGCGGTGCCGGGGTCGGCTTCCGCCCAATCGCTCGAATCGAATGCGAGCGCTCCCGTGCCGACCGGGGTCATGGTGACGGTGCCCCAGCCGCCGCTGGCGAAGAATTCCGAGAGCATCTCGGTCAGCAGGTCCGCGTCGAGATTCGCCGGGCTGTCCACGCCCGCCCGCTCTTTCAACCAGCCGGCAAAAGCAAGATAGATCGCCTCGCCGGCGGCGTAGCCCGCTTCCTGGAGAACGGCGATCGCCTGTTCCGGCGCATGGCTGGCGAGACTGGCATGCAGTTGGCGCAGCGTGCCGCGCCCGATGGCGAGATCGGAGGGACTCATATGCGCGCCAACTTAGGGTTTGCGGTTCGCGCGGCGCAAGAGTTCGGCCTCGTCGATTTGCTCGACCCCGAGCGCCTTCGCCTTGTCGAGCTTTGATCCTGGGTCCGCGCCGACGACCAGGGCGGTCGTTTTCTTCGACAGACTGTCGGCGACATGCCCCCCAGCGCTCTCGATCAGGTCGCGGGCCTGCTGCCGGGAGAGCGTCGGCAGCGTCCCGGTGACGACGTACGTCTGGTCGGCGAGCGGGCGTGGCCCGGTGGCCGTCGCCGTCTCCTTGAGCGTCAGGCCGAGTCTGTCCAGACGCTCGATGAGCTTGCGGTTGCGGGGCTCGGCGAAGAATCCCGCGACGGCGTCGGCGATCGCCGGCCCGATCCCGCGGACCTCGCCGACTTCCTCGGCCGACGCCTGGGCGAGCGCTTTCATGGTGCCAAAGTGCCGGGCCAGCAGCTTTGCGCCCTGGGCGCCGACGTGCCGGATCCCGAGCCCGAACAGCAGCGCCGAGAGCGGCTGCTCCTTGGAGGCGGCGATGGCGTCCACCAGTTGCTGCGCGGATTTCTCGGCGAAGCCCTCGAGTGCGAGAAGCTCCATTGGGGTCAGCTCATAGAGGTCGGCGACGTCGTCGATCAGCTTGGCGTCGAGCAGGGCCCGCACGCGCTCGTAGCCGAGCCCCCGGATGTCCATCGCGCTGCGGCTCGCGAAATGCACGATCGATTCGAGGATGCGGGACGGGCACGAAATGTTGGGGCAGTAGGTCATCACTTCTTCGTGCGGGTGCTCGACCTGCGAGTGACAGCTGGGGCAGCGCTCCGGCATCTTGTACGGCTTCTCCGCGCCGGTGCGTCGATCTTTCACGGGGCCGAGGATCTGCGGGATGACCTCGCCCGCGCGCGTGACCTCGACCCAATCCCCTTCGCGAATGTCTTTCGCGGTGATCAGATCGGCGTTGTGCAGCGTGGCGTTGGACACCGTCACGCCGCCGATCTCGACCGGCTCGAGCACCGCATACGGGTTCAAAGCTCCGGTACGTCCCACGTTGAGGCGAATCTCGAGCAGTTTCGTGATCTGGACCTCGGGTGCGAACTTGCGCGCGATCGACCAGCGCGGCTCTCGATTACCGATCGTGCCGAGCTCGGCATAGAGGGAGCGCTTGTCGACTTTGACGGCCACGCCGTCCGCACCATAGTCGAGCGAGGGGAGAAGCGCCTCGAGTTTCCTGATCGCTGCGTGCGCTTCCTCGAGGTCCTTCACACGGGTATGATGCGGCTCGACCGGCAGCCCCCATTCGCGCAGTGCTTCCAGCAGCTCGTGCTGCGAATCGATCCCGAGCTTCAGCCCGGGCGCCTCGACCTGAAAGGTGAACACGCGTAGACCGCGGGCGCGCGTCTTTTTGGGATCGAGCTGTCGCAGCGCGCCGGCCGCGGCATTGCGCGGATTGGCGTACGGCGGCTCGCCCGCTTTCTCGCGCTGCTTGTTGGTCTCCGCGAACTGGCTCTTCGGTAAGTACACCTCGCCGCGCACTTCCATCGTCTTCGGCCAGGTTTTGCCGCGCAACCGCAAGGGCAGGTCCAGCACGGTGCGCAGATTCGCCGTGACCGCTTCGCCTTCAACGCCGTTGCCGCGCGTCACGCCCGTCACGAGGACCCCGTGCTCATAGGTCACGCTCACGGCGGCTCCGTCGATCTTGACCTCGAGCGTGTAGCCCGCCGTCTTCACTTCCGGCACGAGGCGCGCGTTGCGCTCCTCCCATTCCTGGAGCTCCGCCTCGGTGAAGGCGTTGGCCAGCGAGAGCATCGGGACGAGGTGGCGGTGTTTATGGAACGCCGTCGCCGGCTCGTCGCCGATTCGTAGGGTAGGGGAGTCAGGAGTCTGGAGTCCGGGATTCTTCGTTTCGAGGTCCCGCAGCTCACGAAACAGCCGGTCGTATTCCGCGTCCGACATCTCCGGCTTGTCGAGGATGTAGTATGCGTGATTCGCCCGTTCCAGAATCCGCCGCAGCTCTGCGGCGCGTGCCGCCGGCTTCACCTGCCTTTGGCTTCTTCCTGGATGACGGCCATGGCCACGTTGACAAGCCGGTCGAGCTCCTCCGCGCTGGCTTTGGGGAGCAGCCCTTCCCCCCACGCGCCTTCGCGCTGACCGAACGCATCGAGCAGCCGGCGCACGAACACCAGGAGGGCGACCCGCTCCAGCTCCATCCGCTTCAGCTGGTCGCCCGTCTCGTGCGTGCGCTGCGCCAGGCGCTCGTAGCGATGGGCGTTGCGGAGGCTTTGGGCCGTGAGCGAGGCGACGACTTGCACGAAGCGCACGTCGGAGTCCGAGAAGGTGGGGCCGTCGCGGTAGGTCCGCAGGAAAATCGCGCCGATCGCGACCGACCGCCACGTGATCGGGACGACCGTGATCGACTTCACGCGACGATTGATCAGCTCGCCCTTCACGTGCCGCAGGGACGGGTCGTTGGCCGCGTCAGGGATGAATACCGTCTCGCCGCTCACCATCGCGCGCTTGAGCTCGGGGTAGCGGTCGAGATCGACGACGTAGTTGCGGATCGTGGGGTCTTCGTATGAAGCCACGAGGCGGACCTGCTTGCCGCCTTTCTCGCCGAGGAAGATCGAACAGCGATCCAGCCCGAACGACTCGCCCAGTTTGCGGGCGATAGACTGCAGAATGTCAATAAAGTGTAAGGAACTGGAGGCTTCCTTCAGGATCTCGATGACGGCGAAGAGATGCTTGCGCTCATGTTCCAGCTCGGCGATCCGCGCGGCAAGCCGTTCCGCTTCCGCGTGTGTCAGAGCCGAGTTGATTGTCATGAGTGTCATAGTTTCGCTCAGAGACGCGAGTCACGTCAAGCACACATAGATTATGCCTCATGCGCACACTTCCATCACTTGCCGTGTTCCTCGCGATTCCGCTCGTCTCTCTGGCGGCGCAGTCCGCAGCGCGCACCGCGCCCACCCCCATCGGCGCCTACGACGTCGTTCCGGAGTTGCCCGGCATGGGACGTCCGGTCGACATCGCCGCGACTGCCGCCCGGCGGCGCGCGTTGTTGCAGCGCATCGGACGCGGCGCGGCGCTGATTCCCGCGGCGCACGAGCGCAACATCGAACGGGACTACGTACAGGACAACGATTTTCGGCAGGACAACACGTTCTACTACTTCACCGAGCTCGAGACGCAGGACGCGTGGCTCCTGCTGACCGCGCGCGGTCCCGACTCGCTCGAGACCGTGCTGTTCCTGCCGCCGCGCACGCCGTCGCAGGAGCGCTGGACCGGTTTGCGGCTCGGCCCCGACAGCGTCGCGGTGCGGCTTTCAGGGATCACGACCGTCTTGCCGCTCGACTCGCTGGATAGCCGGCTGCTCCGCATTCGCGTCGCTGGCGCCCGCGGTGGTCCCGTCTACGTCCCCCTCGGACCGGCGACGCGCGAGGAGCGCCGCATCTCCGACCTGGCGTTCTCGGGGGGGGGCGCGGATGTACGCAACCTGCTGCCGATCGTCGACTCGATGCGCGTCGTGAAGGACGCCGATGAAATCGCGCGCCTGCGCCGTGCCGTGAACATCAGCGTCGCGGGGCACATCGCCGCGATGCGGGTCGCCCGTCCGGGCATGTACGAGTACGAGCTCGAGGCTACGCTGGAAGATGGATTTCGCCGCAATGGGGCCGACCGCCTGGGGTATCCGTCCATCGTCGGCAGCGGGCCGAACTCCACGACGCTGCACTACGACGTGAATCGCCGGCGCACGGAGAACGGTGACCTCGTGGTGATCGATGCCGCCGCCGAGTGGGGCCAGTACACCGCCGACGTCACCCGCACCTTCCCAGTGAACGGCAAATTCTCGCCGCGGCAGAAGGCGATCTACGATCTCGTGCTCGGCGCGCAACAGGCGGCATTTGACGCCATTCGTCCCGGGATCACGATGCGCGAGCTCGATGGCGTCGCCCGCGCGTACATGCGCGCGCATTCCGGCACGCTGTGCGGCGAGCGGACCTGTGACGATCGCGAATACTTCAACCACGGCCTCGGCCATCCGATCGGCATGGACGTGCACGATGTCGGATTCACCCGGCCGCTCGAGCCGGGGATGGTGGTCACGCTCGAGCCGGGGATCTATCTCCAGGCGGAAAAGCTCGGCGTGCGGATCGAAGACGACGTGCTCGTGACCGCGAAGGGCGGGGAATGGCTGTCGGATGCCGCGCCGCGCACGACCGAGGCGATCGAGCGCGTGATGTCACATAGGTAGGGCGCAGCATGCTGCGCCCCTGCTACGTCTCGTCTTTCTCGTTCTTGATGTCGACCAGCAGGTCGGCCGCGTCCTTCTTGTACTGCGCGTCCATGACGTCGCCCTCCCGCAACGTCGCGATCACCTTACACTGCTCGCGCGCCTTCGAATACTTCCCGAGGTCGGTGTAGACCTCGGCCAATTCGAGCCGGTGATAGATGTGATCGGGGGCGATGGCGACGGCGCGCTCCAGGTGCCGCACCGCATCGTCCCAGTTGGCCTTGTCCATGAAGCCGCCGCCGAACAACGCCTTCGCGAAAAAGCGCTGAATCCCGGACAGCCGCTTCACTTCGGCGTGCCAGGCGCCGAGGACGTGGTGCGCCAGATCGTAGTTGGAATCGATCTGGACCGCGCGGGTCGCTTCGTCGAAGATGATCTTCGCGTACCGCACGCGCTCTTTGCTGCCTTTGGTGCGTGACAGCCGGCCCAACACCATCGCGAGCGCGTAATGCCCATCGGGCCGCGTGGAATCGGCTCGAATCGCGCGCTCGGCGTAGCCGCGGCCCACGGAATACAGGCTATCCCGGCGGCGCTTGAGGGAATCCTCATTGCCCTGTATTTGTTTGGCGACGTCGGCGATCGCCCGCGCCGCCTTCCAGTTCGCCTCGTAGGACATCGAGTCGCCGGCCAGGGCCGCCTGGTAGTGCCGCAGTTGAACGTCCGGATGCATCAGGCCGGCGCTGTCGCCGGCGGCGATGTGTTGGGCTACTGTTTGGGCGGCGAGATTCGGCGCGACGAGCGACGCGAGCAGGCAGAGTGAAAGGCGCATGAAACAATGATCGTGGTGCCCTTGATCGAGCGCAAGCGTGATGGCGGAGTGCTGACTCCGGAAGAATGGTCGGCACTCGTCGCGGAGTATACTGCGGGCCGCATTCCCGATTACCAGATCGCCGCATTGTTGATGGCGGTCTTCATGCGCGGCCTCGAGCGCCAGGAGCTCGCCGCGCTCACCGATGCAATGCTCGCCTCGGGCGATCGCCTGTCGTTCGACGGGGGGGGCTTCAAGGTGCCGCGCATCGACAAACACTCGACCGGTGGCGTGGGCGACAAGGTCTCGCTCGTGCTCGGCCCGCTCGTGGCAGCGTGCGGCATCGCGGTGCCGATGATGTCGGGTCGCGGTCTGGGGCATACCGGTGGCACGCTCGACAAGCTCGAAGCGATTCCGGGATTTCGCACCAGCCTGTCACTCGCCGAAGCCAAGGCGCAGGTGCAAAGACTCGGCTGCGTCCTGATCGGCCAGACGGCGGAAATCGCGCCCGCCGATCGCAAGCTCTACGCGCTGCGCGACGTCACCGCGACCGTCGAGTCGATTCCGTTGATCTCGGCGAGCATCATGTCGAAGAAGCTCGCCGAAGGGCTGAACGGGCTCGTACTCGACGTGAAAAACGGGAGCGGCGCCTTTCTGCCCGAGGTGGACCGCGGCCTCGAGCTCGCGAAGACCATGATCGCGCTCGGCGAGGATCGCGGCTGCCCCACGGTCGCGCTCATCACGGCCATGGACCGGCCTCTCGGCCGCGCGTGCGGCAATGTGCTGGAGACCGAAGAGGCGATTCTCGCGCTGCGTGGCGAGGGACCACCCGATCTGCTCGAGGTCACTTACGCGCTGGGTGTCGAGATGCTGATCCAGGGCGGCATCGAGAAGAACACGAAGAAGGCGCGTAAGAAGCTCGAGACCTCGATCGAGTCCGGGCTGGCGGCCGAGAAGTTCGAGCAGATCATCGAGGCGCAGGGCGGCAACCCGGTGGAGGTCTACGCAGCGCCGCGCACCGGGGTGGTGCAGCGCGTCGAGCCGCGCACGATCGGCCGGGCCATCATCGCCCTCGGCGGCGGCCGCCGGACCGTCGAGGACACGATCGATCCCACCGTGGGATTCGTGATCACGGCCAAACCCGGCGACAAGGTGCTCGAAGGGGAGCCGATCGCGTCGGTGTTCGCGAAGGATCCCGACGGGATCCGCACCGGTTTCGAGGCGCTGGCCCAGGCCATCGTCATCGGTGACAAGCTCACGCACAAGCCACTCCCGCTCGTGTCACATCGCGTGACCCGAGCGGGAGTTGAAAAACTGGGCGTCTAGACGTCTAGACGTTTAGACGTCTAGGTTCTTCACGAACTTCGCGTTTTCCTCGATGAACTTGCGGCGCGGCTCGACCTCGTCGCCCATCAGTGTCTCGAACAGCTGCGACGCCTCGAGCGCGTCCTCCATCGTCACCTTGAGCAGCGTGCGCTTGGCGGGGTCCATCGTGGTGTCGCGCAGCTGGTCGGGGTTCATTTCACCGAGCCCCTTGTAGCGGCTGACGCTGACCGTCGACTTGCTCTCCGCGCCGTTGGTCAGGCGCTTCACGTACGTGTCGCGCTCCTTCTCGTCGTAGGCGTAGAACTCTTTGGACACGCGGAAGAGCGGCGGCTGGGCGATGTAGATGTAGCCCACGTCGATCAGCTGCTTCATCTCTTTATAGAAGAAGGTGAGCAGCAGCGTACGGATGTGCGCGCCGTCCACATCGGCGTCGGTCATGATGATGATCTTGTGGTAGCGCGCTTCGTCGACCTTGAAGTCATCGCCCACTCCCGTGCCGATCGCCGTGATCATCGTGCGGATTTCCTCGTTGGACAGAATCTTGTCGATCCGCGCCTTCTGCACGTTCAGGATCTTGCCGCGCAGCGGCAGGATCGCCTGATAGCTGCGGTCGCGCCCCATCTTCGCCGATCCGCCTGCGGAGTCGCCCTCGACGAGATAGATCTCGCACAGCTTCGGGTCGGTGAGTGAGCAGTCGGCGAGCTTGCCGGGCAGGAGGCCGGCGTCGAGGCCGCTCTTCTTGCGCACCAGCTCGCGCGCCTTGCGGGCCGCCTCGCGGGCCCGGGCCGCGCTCACCGCCTTGGCGATGATCGATCGCGCGACGCTCGGGTTCTTGTCGAAGAAGGCGCCGAGGGCTTCGTTGACGACGGTCTTGACGATGCCTTCGACTTCGGAGTTGCCGAGCTTGGTCTTGGTCTGACCCTCGAACTGCGGGTTCGTCCTGCTTCGCCCATTCGTTGATGGTGCGGGTCAGCGCCGACTTGAAGCCGGTGAGATGCGTGCCGCCTTCGTGCGTGTTGATGTTGTTCACGAAGGTGAACGTGTTTTCGCTGTACTGGTCGTCGTACTGGACCGCGCCCTCGACCTCGACGTCTTCGCGCGTCGCCTCGAACGTGATCGGTTTGGGATGCAGGGGGCGGCGGTTGCCGACGATCCACTTTACGAACTCGGACAGGCCACCCTTATAGTAGAAGGTCTCTTCCTTCGTGCTTCCCTTGCGCTCGTCTTTGAGAACAATCGTGAGCGCCTTGTTCAGGAAGGCGAGCTCGCGCAGGCGGTTCGCGATGGTGGCGTAGTCGAAGCGCGTCTCGGTGAAGATGCTGGTGTCGGGCTTGAACCAGACCGTCGTGCCGGTGCCTTTCGCCTTGCCGACGACCTCGAGCTTCTGCTTGGTGTCGCCGCGCTCGAACGACATGTGATGCCGTTTGCCGTCGCGGTCGACCCACACCTCGAGCTTCTCGGAGAGCGCGTTGACCACCGAGACGCCGACGCCGTGCAGCCCGCCCGACACCTTGTAGCTGCTCTTGTCGAATTTGCCGCCGGCATGCAGCACCGTGAGCGCGACTTCGACGCCCGGTTTCTTCTCGGTCTTGTGGATGTCGACAGGAATGCCGCGGCCGTTGTCGACGACCGTAATGGCGTTGTCGGCATGGATCGTCACGGAGATATCGGTCGCGAAGCCCGCGAGCGCCTCGTCCACCGAGTTGTCGACGACTTCGTAGACGAGATGGTGCAAACCGCGGGCAGACACCGAGCCGATGTACATCGCCGGACGGCGCCGCACGGCCTCGAGACCCTTCAGGACTTGGATGGAATCGGCTTGATAGCCGCCGTTGTTTTTTTCTTTCTTTGGTGCGGCAGGTTTCTTCTTCGGCATCAAGTTCCTAACGTGAAAGAAGCCAACGAATCGTGCTGATGCGCCCGGGACCGCGTCCCGCGTTCACGCGGGCGATGATGTCGGGCGTCATCAGCTGCAGCTCGTTCATCCACGAGCTGGTCGCCACGCGCACGAACAACACGCCATCGGGCGTGATGCATTCGGGGGTGGCGACGGCAGCGATCTGCGGACCTACCAGGCGGGGCCAGTCGGGAATCATCTGCGCCTGGCCCACGCGCCGCGCCAAACCGGCCCGTTTCAGGTACCCCTCGAGGGCCTCCGAAACAGCGACGGGACGGCTCTGTTTGGGGCGTTCCGAGCGGTCGGTCACAGCCTCAAAAATAGCCGGAAGTTATTGTCCTGTCAACAGTTAAGGGTGTAGCGGAAGTTACGGTACGACCACGACGTAGGTGTCCCGTTGGGTCTCGAAAGCGGCCACATCACGCGCCCGAAACGACATGGGGATGTGGGTCCCAGCCTGCTGCCCCGAGGGGATGATGAAGCGATACGTCGCGGTGAATCCCGGGGAGAACCCGCCGCCGTGGACCTGCTACTCGGATCCCACGGTCACCGAGACCGAGTCGATGCCGTCGGGATCGACGACGTGGACGCTGCCGGAAACTGTATCGGTGCGGCTCGAAACGACCGTCGTGTCATCGATCGTGAAAGACACTTGCGGCGGCCCGGGCCTGTCCCGTTCAGTGACGCACGCGGTGTTTGCCCCGAGCAGCAGGACTAGCGTCCCTGAAATTTGGCCGAGCGCTTTTCCAAGCTGGGTCGCGGCGAGCAAACCAAAGTGATTCGCCTCGAGCAGCAGTCCTTCGTCGAGGCTCATCTCGAGCCCCTGATCGACGGCTTCCATCGCCAGGCGTACGGCGAGCGGTCCCATCGCGAGGATCCCCCGCAGCATTTTCTCGGACTCGGCGAGCAAATCGGCGGCGGGTACCACTTTGTTGACGAGCCCGATGCGGTACGCTTCCTGGGCATCGATCGTCTCGCCCGTCAGGATCAGCTGCATGGCGACACCCTTGCCGACGAGGCGCGGCAGCCGCTGGGTGCCGCCGTACCCGGGCGCGATGCCGAGCTTCACCTCGGGCTGTCCGAACTTCGCGTTCTCGCTGGCAATGCGGATGTGGCACGCCATGGCCAGCTCGCAGCCGCCGCCGAGCGCGAATCCGTTGATCGCGGCGATGACCGGCTTGCCGCAGGTCTCGAGTCGCCGCAGGACACCCTGTCCCCGCTGGGCGCGCGCCTTGCCGTCGAACGGCCCTTGGCGCGAGAGATCCGCGATATCGGCGCCGGCGACGAAGGATTTGGGGCCCGCGCCCGTCAGGATCGCGCCCTTGATGTCGGACTGAGTCGCAATGCGTTCGGCGGCATCGGCCAGCTCGAGCATCACGTGATCGTTCAGGGCGTTGAGCTTATCGGGACGGTTGATGGTCACGAACGCGATGCCGTCTCTTGGTTCGAAAAGCAGTGTTTGGTAGTTCATGCGCCAGAATCCTAAGGCTAGGACATGCAAAAGCTAGACGTCTAGACGTCTAGCGGGCATTGGGTTGGAGTCTGTAGGACAACACCGCAGTGGCAGTCCTCTTGCTACTTACTACCGCCACTAGACGTGTCGCCGTCTAGTCTTTGCATGTGCTCACAGTAGGTTCTGTCTCGTGCCAATACAGGCAATCTCATGGTCGCCGGGCGGCGCCGTGCGCATCATCGATCAACGCGCTCTTCCTGAGGCCGAGATCACGCGCGACCTCGAGAGTGCCGAGTCGGTCGCGGACGCGATCCGGCAACTGCAGGTGCGCGGTGCGCCACTGATCGGCATCGCGGCCGCGATGGGCCTGGTGGCCGGTATGCGGGAGCAGCGAACCGTGGCGCGCGCGGAGTATTTGTCGCGCCTGAAGGAGCTCGCGTCGCTGCTCGGCGCCGCGCGGCCGACGGCGGTCAACCTGCGCTGGGCACTCGACCGCATGCTGCGCGTCGCCGAGGTGACCTCGGGCGGTGGGGCTGAGCTGTGGGAACGGCTGCGGGTCGAGGCGACGACGATCTGGGAGGAGGATCGCGCGATGTGCCGCAAGATCGGCGAGCATGGCCTGACGATTCTCCCCGATGGCGCCAGTGTCCTGACCCATTGCAACACGGGCGCGCTCGCCACCGGAGGGATCGGAACCGCGCTCGCGCCGATCTATCTCGCGCACGAAAAAGGCCGCAAAGTCCACGTCTATGTGGACGAGACGCGGCCGCTGCTGCAGGGTTCACGTCTCACCGCCTGGGAGCTGATGCATGCAGGAATTTCGTGCGCGCTCATCACGGACGCGGCTGCGGCCACGCTGATGCGACAAGCGAAAGTGGACGTAGTTCTCGTGGGAGCGGACCGCATCTGTGCCAATGGCGATTTTGCGAACAAGATCGGCACCTATGGCCTCGCGGTGCTGGCGCGTCATCACGGCGTCCCGTTCTACTGCGCCGCACCCTGGTCCAGCGTCGACGTCACGCTCGCGGAGGGTGACTTGATCCCGATCGAACAACGGGCGCCGGCCGAGGTCACCGTCATGGCCGGCCGGCCGACGGCCCCCGAAGGGATGCCTGCGCTCAATCCCGCGTTCGACGTCACGCCGGCGCGCTACGTGACGGGATTCATCACCGATCGCGGCATCGTTCAACCCCCGTTCTCGGAGTCCGTCAGATGACCGCTGTCCTCGCACTCGATCAGGGAACGACAGGCTCCACGGCACTCGTCCTGAGCGCCGACGGCCGCGTGGTCGGCCGCGGCTACCGGGAGTTCACGCAGCACTTCCCCTCGCCGGGCGAAGTGGAGCACGACGCCGAGGAAATCCTGCGCGTTACGATCGACGCCGCGCGCGAGGCGATCGCGCAGGCGAAAGTAACGCCGCAGGCCATCGGGATCACGAACCAGCGTGAGACAATTTGTGTGTGGGAGCGCGCGACCGGCCACGCCGTACACCGCGCCATCGTCTGGCAGGATCGCCGCACCGCGGCACGCTGCGCGCAGCTGGAGAAACTGAAGAAGGGCGCGCTCGTGAAGTCGCGCACCGGTCTCGTCCTCGATCCCTACTTCTCCGCGACCAAGATCGAGTGGTTGCTCGAGCACGTGAAAGGCTTGCGCAAGCGCGCCAAGGACGGCGACGTCGTATTCGGCACGATCGATAGCTGGCTCATCTCCCGGCTCACGAACGGGAAGACCTTCGCGACCGATCACACGAACGCCTCGCGCACGATGTTGTACGACATCGGCAAGCGGGTGTGGGATCGCGAGCTGCTGGCGCTCTTCGGCGTGCCGCGCGACGCCCTCCCTGAGGTCCGCACCTCGAGCGGCGACTTCGGAACCGCCGCGGCGGAGCATTTCGGGACGGAGCTGCCGATCCGCGGTGTGGCCGGGGACCAGCAGGCTGCCCTGTTCGGCCAGGGTTGCTGGCAGCCGGGGCAGGCGAAGAATACGTACGGCACCGGCGCATTCCTCTTGCTCAACACGGGAAAGAAGCGCGCCATTTCCAAACGTGGCCTCCTCACCACGCTGGCCTGCGGCCCGCGGGGCGAGCCGGTATTCGCGCTCGAAGGCAGCGTTTTCATCGCCGGCGCCGCGATGCAATGGCTGCGGGACGGCCTGGGAATCATCGCCCGGGCCGCGGAATCGGAGCCATTGGCGCGCAGCGTCGCGGACACGGGCGGCGTCTACTTCGTGCCCGCGTTCGTCGGCCTCGGCGCACCGCACTGGGAGCCCAACGCCCGCGGCACGATCGTCGGCCTGACGCGCGGCAGCAATCGCGCGCATCTCGTGCGCGCCGCGCTCGAGGCGATGGCGTTCAGCACCAAGGACGTCCTCGACGCCATGCTGGCGGACGCCAAACTCAAATTGGCGAGTCTTCTGGTCGACGGCGGCGCGGCGGCGAACGACTGGCTCATGCAGTTTCAGGCCGACGTCCTTGGTGTCCGAGTCGCGCGTCCCGATCTCGTCGAGACGACCGCACTGGGTGCTGCCGGCCTCGCCGGACTGGGCGCCGGACTCTGGAAGTCGGCGGACGATTTTCTTGCCGGCCGGCAGTTCACGACGTTTGCGCCGGGTCCGCAGCGCCGCGCGGTGCAGGCGCGCGCTGCCGAGTGGCACCGGGCGGTGGAGACGGCGCTGCACTGGGCAGGATGAGGCCCATTATTGCGGTGATTGGAGGCGGTACCTGCTCCGCCGAGGAAATGGCGCTGGCGGTAGAAACCGGCCGGCTGCTCGCCGAGCGCGGTGCGGTTCTGGTATGCGGCGGGCTGAGCGGCGTGATGGAGGGCGCGGCGCGGGGCGCGCAAACAAACGGCGGCGTGACCGTCGGCATCTTACCGGGAGCCGATCCCGCCGCGGCCAACCGCTATATCGACGTTCCGCTCGCGACCGGGCTCGGCGAGATGCGCAATTTTCTGATCGTGCGCACGGCGCACGCCCTCATCGCCATCGGTGGCGGTGTGGGAACGTTGTCCGAGATCGCGCTCGCGCAGCGCATCGGCAAGCCCGTGGTCGGTCTTCAGGATTCCTTCAGGAACGCCGTCGATATTCCACGGGTCGAGAGTGCCGCGGACGCCGTACGGTGGGCGCTGGAGCGTGCTCGCGACGGAGTGGTATAATACGAACATGAAGGCAGGTACGAAGTTCGCTCTTGGCGCCGTGCTGATCGTCGGCTCCGTCGGCTATTTGATGGCGTCCGGGATCAAGCAGACGGGACAGTATTTCCTGACGCCCAGTGAGCTGGCGCAGCGCGTCTCGGCCGATCCGTCATTCTACGATCTCGGCCTGAAGGTCGGCGCGCGCGTCGTCCCCGGCACCGTGTCGAAGGAGATCGCGACGCAGACGCTGCGCTTTCATATCACCGATGGGACCGTCAACTATCCGGTCGTGTTCAAGGGACTTCCGCCCGACACCTTCACCGACTCCGTCGAAGTGGTCGTCGAGGGGCGACTGCAGCGCGATGGGGTGATTCACGCGACCAACGTGCTGGCGAAGTGCGGGTCGCGCTACGAAGCCGTCCCCAAGGCATAGATGCCGCTGCTCGGTCACCTCTCCCTCTGGCTCGCCTTCCTGGTCGGCCTGTGGGGAGCGATCACGGGATTTGCCGGCGGGGCCCCGCCCCAGGGTCGCGCGGATCTGCAGCAGAGCGCGCGCTACGCGACATTCGCGATGTTTGGCGCGTTGGTGGTTGCCGTCATCTCGCTCGAGATCGCCATCTTCCGCCACGATTTCAGTCTGGAGTACGTCGCGGCCTATACCAGCCGCAATCTCCCGACGTTCTATCTCTGGTCGGCGCTCTACGCGGGGCAAAAGGGGAGCCTGCTCTTCTGGGCGACCGTGTTGAGTCTGTTCGCAGCGCTCGTGCAGGCGATGACGAGCGGGCGCCATCGCGTCTATCTGCCCTACGTCGCCGCGGTCACCTGCGCCGTCGCGACGTTCTTCATCACCGTGATGCTGTTCGCCGCGAACCCGTTCGAGCGGCTTGCGTTCGTGCCGCTCGACGGCCGGGGCATGAACCCGCAGCTGCAGAATCCGGGCATGGTCTTCCATCCTCCCATGCTGTACCTCGGCTACATCTCGATCACGATTCCGTTTGCGTTCGCGATCGCCGCGCTGTTGTCGAAACGGCTCGACAGCGATTGGCTGGTCGCGATCCGCAAATGGACGCTCGTCTCCTGGCTGTTTCTGAGCATTGGGCTGCTGATCGGCATGTGGTGGGCGTACGTCGAGCTGGGCTGGGGCGGCTACTGGGCCTGGGATCCTGTGGAGAACGCCGCGCTGCTGCCGTGGCTCGTGATGACGGCATTCCTGCACTCGGTCATGGTCCAGGAAAAGCGCGGGATGCTGAAGAAGTGGAATCTCGCCCTGATCATCGGCGCCTGGCTCTTGTCGATCTTCGGCACGTTCATCACCCGCTCCGGCGTGATCTCGAGCGTGCACTCGTTCACCCAGTCGAGCGTCGGATACTTCTTTCTCGCGTTCCTGATCGTGACGGGGACCGCGAGCTTCGCGCTGTACGCGAGCCGGCTGCCGCTGCTCGGAGCCGAAGCGCGGCTCGAGTCGATGGTGAGCCGCGAGGCGAGCTTCCTGTTCAACAACCTGCTGTTTCTCGGGATTGCCTTCTCCGTGCTGTGGGGCACCCTGTTCCCGATCCTCTCCGAGCTCGTCCAGGGAACCAAGGTCACCGTCGGTCCGCCGTTCTTCAACCAGGTGAACATCCCGCTCGGCCTCGCGCTGCTCGCACTCACGGGCATCGGGCCGCTGATCGCCTGGCGCCGGGCCTCGGTGCCGAACCTACAGCGCCAGTTCGCGGTCCCGGGCACCGTCGGCGGGTTCACCGCGTTGATCCTGCTGGTGGCGGGAATGCGGGACTTCTACGCCCTCATGGCGATCGGGCTCGGCGGGTTCGTCGTGGGGACCGTGGCGCAGGAGTTCGCCCGCGGCGCGCGCGCCCGGCACCGCCAGTACGGGGAGGGCTACGCACTGGCGCTCGGCCGGTTGATCGCCCGCAACCGCAGGCGGTACGGCGGCTACATCGTGCACACCGGCATCGTCATCCTGTTCGTCGCGTTCGCCGGCATGGCGTTCAAGACCGAGACCGAGGCCAGCCTGCGGCCCGGCGAGTCCGCCTCGATCAAGAGCCCGTACGGCTGGACCTACCGGCTCACCCACCTCGGGATCTCGCAGTACGACGCCCTCAACCGGCAGGTGACCGCTGCGACGCTCGAGGTCAGCCGCGACGGCAAGCGGCTCGGCGTACTCACGACGGAGAAGCGCCAGCACGTGGACGGGCTCGGCCGGCCGACGTTCCAGCCGTCCAGCGAGGTCGGCATCCGGAGCGATCTGCGCGAAGACCTGTACGTCGTCCTCGGCGGCGTGGTGAACGGCACCGAGCAGGCGGTGTTCCGGTTCACCATCAACCCGCTCGTGTGGTGGGTGTGGTATGGCGGGATGATCGTCGCGCTCGGCGGGCTGATCGTGATGTGGCCGGGAGGCGCGCCCGCGGCCAAGCAATCGCAGGCTGGGTATGCGGTGCGGCTGGTAGGGGAGGACCAGTGATCCGACGCTACGACGCTACGTTGCACGTCGACCGACGCGAGTTCCTGACGCTTGGTGCGGGGACTCTTCTTGGCGTCGTAGCGTCGTGGCGTCGTATAACGCTTCAAGGGCCGGATTCGCTTCCGGGAACGGGACCGTCAGGCCGCCTGTGGGACCCGGCTCGGGCGGGGAGGCCCCTCGAGCCCGTCACCGCCGCCGACAACGACGCCGTCATCCAGGCGATCGAGAAGCAGCTCCACTGCACCTGCGGCTGCAATCTCGACGTGTACACCTGCCGGACCACGGACTTCACCTGCACGGTCAGCCCGGCGATGCACCAGCATGTTGTCGGGCTCGCGGAGCAGGGGATGACGGGGCAACAGATCATCGACCAGTTCGTGCGCGAGCACGGCGTCGCGATTCTCATGGCGCCGCCCAAGCGCGGATTCAACCTGGCGGGTTACTTCGTTCCCTCCCTGCTCATCGTCGCCGCGGGCGTGGTGCTGACGCTGGTGTTGCGCCGCTGGGCGCGGACCGCGGCGCCGGAGGCGGCCGCCCCCCGGCCGCTCGCCGCCGCCGGGACGCCCGAAGAGCTCGAGCGTCTGCGCGGCGAGCTCGATCGACTGTCGGTCTAACAGCCATGCTCGAGTTGATCGCGGGAATCCTGCTCGCGGCAGGAGCGGTGTATTTCGTCCTGCGGCCGATCTTGCGACCCGAGATGACGGGAATCGGGAATCGGGAGTCGGGAAACGTGAGCGAGGGGGAGGATCCGGACGATGATTTCTCCTCACGGGCCGTTGCGCTGCGTGCGTTGAAGGAAATCGAGTTCGACCGCGCGACGGGCAAGCTCTCGGACGCGGACTACGACAACCTGAAAGCCAAATACACCACGGAAGCGCTGGTTGCCCTCCGGGCCGAACAGCCGGGAGCCGGGAGTCGGGAGACGGGAGGGATCGGCGCAGCGCCTTCTCCCGTCTCCCGTCTCCCGGTTCCCGCGTGTCTCACCCATGGTCCTCGTCCCGAATCCGAGGCCGCCTTCTGCTCGGAATGCGGCCGCCGCCTCGCGACCGCGCCCGGCTATTGCGCGCGGTGCGGCACGGGCCTCGAGCACGACGCCCACTACTGCCAGTCGTGCGGGGCGCGCGTCGCCGCCTAAGCCAGCGCACTTGACGGCGGGGCGTCAGCGGTCCTAGACTGCGTACCCAGAAGGTGGGACTCCAAGCCCCGTTGCGCCCGCATCCGGCTCAACGGGGCATTTCTTTTGTGGAGCTTTGGGGGTTCATGTCTTCCAACGTGCCGCTCCACCCCACGCCCTCCCGGATCAGGCTGCTGATCGCGGACGACCGCTGGGTCGTCCGCGAGGGCCTGAAGCGCATGATCGCGCAATGCGCCGGCATGAAGGTCGTGGGCGAGGCGGCAACGTCGGATGAGGTGCTCGAGCGCCTGCCATCCACCGAGGTGGACGTGATACTGTTGGACGCGTGGCTCGGCGGCCCCAAGACGCGGGGACTCATCCGTGAGGTGCGACGTCGCCACGCCGGCTGCCGGGTCCTCGTGTTGAACGTGCAAGGGCGAGATCCGGATGCCCTGCGGCTGCTGGGGACGGGCGCCGCGGGATACCTCGGCAAGGACCATTCGCGTGCGCAGCTCATTGACGCGATTCGACAGGTCGTGCGCGGTGCCTCGTACGTGAGCCCATCGCTTGCCAGCAGGCTCATCTCCGACTTGAGAGGCGGGGGGAAAAGGCCGCGGCACGCGACGCTCTCGGACCGGGAATATCAGGTGCTGTGCAGGTTCGGCTCCGGAATCCGATTCAAGCAGATCGCCGCCGAGCTCGGCGTGAGCCCCAAGACGGTGAGCACCTACCGGAGCCGGATCCTCGACAAGCTCAAGTTAAAGACCAATGCGGAGATCATCCGCTACGCGATCGAGCGCCGCCTCGTGTCCCGCTCGACGGCCGGGTTGCCGCGGCGTCAGAAAAGTCCGACAGATCGCTCGGCCGGACTCTGACGAGGGCCGTCGTACTTCTTACGCCACTCACGCGCTGCGAATCACGTCGCGGCTCAGCGCCACCGCCTCACATCGATGCGCCCGGGCGTCGCCGCGTCCTTGCGACGTGGCGACAGAGCGTCGCGGCACCCGCCTTGCCATCCACGCGGAGCGTCCAAGCTCGCTCGGGTCCGCGACTCGAGAGAAGGAGGCTTACCGCGATGACCATTCGACTGAATACGGCGCTCGGCACCGGCCTG
>QHTW01000050.1:28973-29507 GCA_003220955.1 Gemmatimonadota bacterium
GCCAGCGCCCCGCCCTCCAGCCAGGCGACAAGTTACAGTGGGCGCGCCACCGTGCTGCAGGCCAGGGTGCTCGATCTCTCCCCCGTGGTGCTGGCCGACGCTGGCCCCCTGCCGCCGTCGGGTGGCGCGGAGGACGCGTCGCTTCTGAACGCGAGCGTGCCCGGCCTGCTGACGGCGGAGGTGTTGCACGCGTCCACGGTGGGCCAGGGCAATGCGAGCCGCTCCGAGGCATCGGTGGCTGAGCTCTCGCTGACGGTCGCCGGCAATACGATTTCAGCCGGCTTGCTCCAGGCGCGCGCCGCAGCCGTCTGCGGCGACGGGGGGGCGACGGCGACCGGTAGCTCGGATATCGCGGCGCTGTCCGTGAACGGCCAAACCGTGACGGTCTCGGGTGAGCCCAACCAAAGAGTGCCGTTGCTCGTTGGGGAAGTGATCATCAACGAGCAAACGAGCAACGGGGCAGGCGACATCACCGTCAACGCGCTCCATATCAAAGTGCCTGGGGCGGCGGACGTGATCGTTTCCTCGGCGCAC
>QHTW01000130.1:0-3929 GCA_003220955.1 Gemmatimonadota bacterium
AGTTACGAGCCCGCGGCGAACCGTATCGCGAACACAGTGGCCGTCGGATTCGTGGAAGAGCGCGAGCGCATCATCCGGCAGCAGCAGGAGGCCATCCGGGAGCTGTCGACGCCCGTGCTCCAGGTGCGCGAGCGGCTCCTCATCCTGCCGATCATCGGTGTGATCGATCCGCAGCGCGCCCGCCAGCTGACGGAACAGCTGCTGCGCGCGATTCGCGCCAACCGCGCTAAGGTCGTCGTGATCGACGTGACCGGTGTGGCGGCGATGGACTCCGGCGTCGCGAACCACTTGGTGCAGACGGTCGAAGCCTCGCGCCTCCTCGGCGCCACCGTCATCGTGACGGGTCTGTCGCCCGAGATCGCGCAGACGCTCGTGACGATCGGCGTCGACCTCAGCGAAATGGCCACCGTCGGCGACCTGCAGGGGGGCATTGAAGAAGCGGAGCGCTTGCTCGCCGATCGCGCGGCACCGACGACGCAGGTCCGCGAAATCGCGCCAGAATCTCAGCGTTAGCCGGAGGCCGCCGTGGAAGTACCGATTCTGCGGCAGGGGCAATACCTCATTGCCTCGATTCAGTCCGCCCTCACAGACGCCGATCTCTCCCATCTTCGCGAAGCCCTGATCGCCCAGGTCGGGCGGTCGCGCTGCCGCGGCGTGATCGTCGACGTCACGGCCCTCGATGTCATGGACTCCTTTGCCGTGCGCACGCTGCGCGACATCGCGCACATGGCGCGCCTGCGCGGCGCCGAGACGGTCATCGTCGGCATCCAGCCCGACGTCGCGTTCGCGATGGTGCAGCTCGGTCTGACGCTGAAAGGCGTCGCCACCGTGCTGGACCTCGAGGAAGGCCTCGCCTTCCTGAATCGCCGCACCGAGGAACGCACCCTCGAGGCCAAACCCAAAAAGCCGAGCGGCCGTGGGTGACGAGCTCCGACTGCCGATCGCCGCGGACGTTGATGTCGTTGAAGCGAGACAGCAGGGCCGCGCGTTAGCCGCCGTCGCCGGGTTCTCCAGCGGCGAGCAGACCGTCATCGCGGCCGCCATTTCGGAGATCGCCCGCAACATCCTGATGTACGCCAAGAAGGGCGAGATCATCCTCAGTCTCGTCCAGAACGGCGATCGCCAGGGTGTCGCCGTCGTCGCCATCGATCAGGGCCCCGGCATTCCCGACATCGGACGCGCGATGCAGTACGGCTATTCGACGTCCCACGGCGTCGGCGCCGGCCTGCCCGGCGCCAAGCGGCTCATGGACGAGTTCGACCTTCAGTCCACGCCGGGGCAGGGAACGACGGTCACGATGAAGAAGTGGCGGCATTTGAAGATCCACACGGCGTTCGCCACGTTGCCCCTGCCCGGGCAGGCGGAGTCGGGCGACCTGTGTCTCATTAAGCGAGTGGGTAAGGGAACGCTCATCGCGGTGGTCGATGGGCTGGGTCACGGCCAGGAGGCGGCATCGGCCGCCCATGCGGCCGTCGGTTCGCTCGACCGGTATTCCCGCGAGTCCCTTGTCGATCTCGTGCGCCGCTGCCACGAAGCGTTGGTGGGTCTGCGCGGCGTCGTCCTCGGCCTCGCCTACCTCGACCCGCAGGCTGCCACCATGACGTGGCTTGGCGTCGGCAACGTGGGCGGCATTCTGCTGCGCGCGGATCTCGGCAACCGACCCTCGCGGATCACCTTGGTGGCGAGTGCAGGATTCATCGGCGCCGAGCAGGCGCATCCCACGACGCGATCCGTGCCCCTCGCGCTCGGTGATACCGTCATTTTGTTCTCCGACGGCATCAAGGACGGGTTCGCGGAATCGCTCATGCTTTCGAACACCCCGCAGGAGATCGCCGACTTCGTCATCACCCGGCACGTGAAGGGCAACGACGACGCGCTCGTCCTGGTAGCACGCTACGCCCGCTAAGCAGGTCGCTGGCTCGCTGACGACCGGTCCACTGCGGCCCGTCGTCTTGGGGCTTGCCGCTCCCGCCGTCGCGATGATGGCGTGCCATTTCTCCTTCAATCTGATCGACAGCATCTGGGTGGGCCGGCTCATCGGACCGGCGGCGCTCGCGGCGGTGTCGACCGCGGGATTCTACATCTGGGTCGCGCTCAGCCTCGGCGAGATGGTCGAGATCGGATTGATCGCGGTCGCGGCGCGCCGCCATGGCGAAGGCAATCCCGAGCGGGCGGCACGCGCCGCCGCCGCCGCGGTGGCGTACGCTCTGCTGGCAGGTCTCGTCGTCAGCATCGCCGGCTGGCTCCTGATGGGCACGATGTTCAGGGTCATGAAGGTCCCGTCCGAAGTCGCCACACTGGGGCATGCCTATCTCTCGATGTGGCTGCTGGGCGCGCCACTGGTGTTTGGATTCTTCGCCATCGAGGCCACGTTCCGGGCGGCCGGCGACACCAGGACGCCGTTCTTGATGCTCGCGGGGTCGGTTTGCTTCTCGATCGCGCTCGACCCGCTGCTGATCGTCGGCGTGGGTTCGTTCCCGCGGCTGGGCGTGGAGGGAGCCGCCCTGGCGTCCGTGATGGTCCGCGGTGGGGGCTTCCTGCTGGGTCTCGTTATTGCGCTGCGACGGGGGCTCTTGCGGATCGGCGCGCCGGACTGGCGCACGCTTCCCACGATTATCCGCATCGGCGCTCCGTTGTCACTCGCGGGCGTCTTGCTGTCGGTCATCTACATGTGGCTGACGCGATTTACCTCGCGCTTCGGCACTCCAGCCCTCGCCGCGCTCGGCGTCGGCCATAAAATGGAAGGCCTGGGGTTCATCGCGATCAGCGGCTTCGCGCTGGCGGCCGGCGCCCTCGTGGGCCAGAACCTCGGCGCGGGGCAGGAGGCGCGGGCGCGGGAGGCGGTACGGCTGACCGTCGAATACTGCCTCGCGGTCACCGTGACGACTGCGATCTTGTTTCTCTTTGTGCCCGGTCGCCTCGTCTCGCTGTTCACCGGGGATCCGCAGGTGATTGCCGATGGCGTGTTGTACCTGCGGGTCATCGCGTTCGCGCAGATCGGTCAGAGCTTCGAGCTGATTCTCGAAGGGGCCCTCGCCGGGGCGGGATATACATTCTGGCCGCAGATCGTGAGCACCAGTCTCACGGCGCTCCGGATTCCGCTCGCCGCGTGGTGGTCGCGCCGCATTGGCTTGCTTGGCATCTGGCTGGCATTGAGCGTCACCGCGATCTCGCGCGGCGTCGCCATGATCCTCTTCTGGAAAGGCGGGCGGTGGCGTACCGTCAGAGTCTAGACCATGGCGATTGTCACGCTACTTACTGACTTCGGCACCGCCGACAGCTACGTCGCGGAGATGAAGGGCGTGCTCTCGACGTACGCTCCCCATGCGACACTGATCGATATCACCCATGACGTGTCGCCCGGCGATGTGCGTGCCGCTCAGTACATCCTGCGTCGGGTCTGGATGTTCTTTCCCGAAGGTACGATTTACGTCGCGGTCGTCGATGCCGGTGTTGGAACGGAGCGGAGGGTGCTCGGGGCGACGCGATTTGGCCGGTACTTTCTGGCACCGGACAACGGGCTGCTTTCTTTCCTGTCTATGAACGCGAAGTTCGTCTCCCTCCCCGTGCTTCCTGAAGCAGCGCCCACATTCCATGGTCGCGACGTCTTTGCGCCTGCCGCCGGAGTGCTGGCGACCGGCGGATCGCTCGAGTCGCTTGGCACCGCAATCACAGATCCGATCGACCTGCCGCTGCCGATTCCAACGACAGACGGAGACGCGGTGGTGGGTGAGGTGCTGTACGTTGATCGGTTCGGGACGCTGATCTCGAACATTACCCCCACCGCTCTGAAGCCCGGCGTGCGCGTGCATGTTGAAGGGGTGGACGTCGGTCCATTGCGCCGCACCTTCGCGGACGTCGCATCTGGCGCACTCGTGGCATTCACCGGGTCGGGTGGTACGGTGGAGATTGCGGTGCGCGACGGGAGT
>QHTW01000130.1:4022-10561 GCA_003220955.1 Gemmatimonadota bacterium
TCGCCCGACGGCGTCGGAACCTTCACCTGCGCCATCACGCGATCAGCGAACCCCGCGCTCGGCGCAAACTTCGGAAGCTGCACCAGCTCGAGAATGACCTTCCGTTCCCGTTCGGCTTCGACGCGGCAGAGAGAGCAATCGGCGAGATGCATAGCCCGGGCGGCGGGCAGCAGGCCCTGCGTCCAGAGCTCGATTTCATCGGTATTGAGGTGCATGGAGATGTCAGTCATTTGGTGTCCTACGGCCCGGTTTCGGCCCTGGTTTCACTCCCGGCGATCTTCCAGATAACCACGCAATTCATTACGGGCCCGATGGATATAAGTTTTGACCGTCCCCAGGGGCAGGTCGAGCGTGTCGGCGATCTCCTCGTACGAATACCCCTCCACGTGACGTAGCAAAATGCACGACCGGTACTCCGGGCGGAGCCGGGCGATGGCCCGCTCGATGGCCGTCCCGAGCTCGCGGTTCTCCACTTCGTCCAGCGGACTTTCGGCGCGATCGCCCAACTGCAGCGACGTCGCGCGCACCTGTTCGGGCGTCTCGGCACTCGGCGCGCCGTCGAGCGACAGCGTGTCGATGCTCTTGCGCCGCAGGTGATCGATCGCCGCGTTGTTCGCGATCTTGAAAATCCAGGAAGAGAACTTGAACTCCGGCCGGTACGACTTGATCCCGTTCAGGACTTTGACGAACGTCTCCTGCGCGAGGTCCTCGGCGAGCGCACGATCGCGGACCATCCGGTACAGCAGCGAGAATACCGGACGCTCGTAACGGCGCACCAACTCGCGGAACGCGGCGTCGTGTCCCTGCTTTGCCCACGCGACGACCTGCTGATCGCTGGCGTCGCTCAGGTGGTCCGGCCTATCTTTCGCGCCTATGAGTCGGTCTCCAGCCTACGTCCGTGGCTTGTTCACGGCGATCGCCCCGCGCTACGACTTCCTGAACCACCTGCTGAGTCTCAACGTGGACCGGTCGTGGCGCCGCGCCGCCGTCGCACGACTCGGCTGGGAAGCGAAACCTGACGGCACCTACCTCGACCTCTGTGCCGGAACTCTCGATCTCGCCGCCGAATTGGCGCGGCGCGACGGCTTTCGCGGCCGGGTAATCGGCGCCGACTTCGCGGTTCCGATGCTGGCGCGAGGCAAGGACAAAGCTGCTCGCACTGTCCCCGTCGCCGCCGACGCGCTCGAGCTGCCGTTTCCCGCGGCGCGGTTCGACGGCGCCCTGGTGGGATTTGGCGTTCGCAATCTTGCCGACCTTGACAGCGGGTTGCGCGAGGCGGCCCGCGTGCTCAAACCGGGGGCGCGATTCGTAATCCTGGAATTCGCCACGCCCCGCTGGGTGCCGCTGCGCGCGATTTATCTCTTCTATTTTCGCCGGATTCTCCCCGCCATCGGCCGGCTCGTGTCGAAACATAGAGACGCCTATACCTACCTGCCAGAGTCGGTGCTCGCGTTTCCGGAACCCGAGGCGCTGTCGCAACGCCTCGTGGCCGCGGGATTTTCGCGCGTCGGGTTCGAGCGGCTGACGGGCGGGATCTGCGCCGTGAGCTATGGCACTCGATAATCTCCGCGAGTTCATCGCCGCGATTGACAAATCGGGCGATCTCACGGAGGTCACGCGTCCCGTATCGGTCGACAAGGAAATCACCGAAGTCGCCGACCGCTGTATGAAGTCGCCCGGTGGCGGACCGGCCCTGCTGTTCACGCAGCCCACGCTGCGGAGCGGCGGGAAGTCCCGATATCCGGTGGCGGTGAACCTGTTCGGCTCAGAGAAGCGCATGTCGCTCGCGCTCGGCGTCGAGTGCCTCGACCACGTCGGCGGGCGCATCGCCGAGCTGCTTGCGATGAAGGTGCCGGAAGGCCTGCTCGGCAAGCTCGCGATGCTCCCGCGCCTCGCCGAGGTCGCGAAGTTCCCGCCCAAAACGGTGGGTCGTCCAGCCTCCCAGAGCACGGTCCTCAAAGACTCGGACGTCGACCTCGGTCAGTTCCCGGTGCCGATTTGCTGGCCCGAAGACGGCGGGCCCTATATCACGCTCGGTGGAGTCATTACGAGGAATCCGGAGTCGGGAGTCAGGAATGTGGGGATGTACCGAGTCCAGGTCCTGGGCAAGAACGAGCTCGCGATGCACTGGCAGCGGCATAAAGTCGGCGCCGCGCACTGGCGGGTGATGGCCGAGCGCGGCGAGACGATGCCCGTCGCGATTGCGCTGGGCGGGGACCCCGCGAGCATTTATGCCGCCTCCGCTCCGCTGCCGCCGACGATCGACGAGTTTCTGTTCGCCGGCTTCTTGCGCGGTGAGCCGGTGCGGCTCGCCAAGGCCGTAACCTCCGATCTCGAGGTCCCCGCCGAGGCCGAGATCGTGATCGAGGGGCACATCGACCCACGAGAGGAGTTGGTGCTCGAGGGGCCGTTCGGGGACCACACCGGGTTCTACTCGCTCGCGGATTACTATCCAAAAGTGCACGTCAGCGCGGTGACGCTGCGCGACGATCCGATCTGGCCGCACACGATCGTAGGCCGCCCGCCGATGGAGGATTACTTCCTCGGCCACGCCACAGAGCGGATCTTTCTGCCGCTGCTCAAGCTCACGATTCCGGAGATCGTCGATCTGCACATGCCCGCGGAGGGGATTTTTCACAACCTGGTGTTCGTGAGCATCGACAAGCAGTACCCCGGGCAGGCGTACAAGGTGATGAACGGCTTGTGGGGACAGGGGCTGATGTCGCTGGCCAAGGTGATCGTGGTCGTCGATAAGGACGTCAACGTGCGCGATCCCCAAGAGGCCTGGTGGGTGGCGCTCAATCACATCGACCCCGAGCGCGACGTGCGCTTCACGATGGGACCGATCGATGTGCTTGATCATTCCAGCCGCGGCTTCACCTACGGATCGAAGATGGGGATCGATGCGACGCGGAAGTGGAAGGAAGAAGGGTTCACGCGCGAGTGGCCGAACAGGATCGTGATGGATCCGGCCACGAAAGAAAGAGTCGATGACATGTGGAAGGATCTTGGTATTGAGCTCTAATCGCGAAGGCCAGACGTTCACGGGCGAGTCGCTTGTCGTCCGCTATATCAACTTCGTCAAGCTTCCGCATACCGTTTTCGCTCTTCCCTTCGCCCTCTTGGGTGTCATTGTGGCGTCGTACAAGCAGCCGGTGACTTGGCGAGTCGCATTACTCGTGGTGATCGCGTTCACGGCGGCGCGGTTCGTCGCGATGGGGTTCAACCGCATCGCCGACCGGCGGATCGACGCGCGGAATCCGCGCACGCAGGGCCGCGAGCTGCCCGCCGGCCACTTGACCGTCAGCCAGGCGTGGGCGGCCGTGCTCGGTGCGATGGTGATCTTCCTCTGGGCGGCGTGGGCGTTGAATCCGCTCTGCGCGGCGCTCGCGCCGGTCGCGCTCATCTGGATCGCGACGTACAGCTACACCAAGCGGTTCACGGACTGGTCGCATCTGTGGTTGGGCGCCGCGCTCGCGATCGCACCGATTGGGGGCTATGTCGCCGTCACGGGGGCGTGGAGCGATCCCGCCTGGCTGCTGCTCGTGATCGCGCTGGCCGTCGCGTGCTGGGTGGCGGGGTTCGACATCTTTTACGCGCTGCAGGACGAAGTGTTCGATCGCCGCGAGGGGCTCCACTCGCTGGTGGTGCGGCTGGGGCAGGGGTGGGCGATCATCGTGGCCAAGCTGCTGCACGGCGCCGCGATCGCCGCACTGATCGTGTTCGGCAAGGGCGCCGGATTAGGCTTGCCCTATTTCGCCGGCGTCATGATCGCGATCGTCGTCATCGGGTGGGAGCATCGGCAGGTGAAGCCGGGCGATCTCTCGAAGCTCAATGCGGCCTTTTTTACAGCGAACGGCGTCGTCAGTATCGTCGTGTTTCTGGGGGCATTGGTGGATCGGGTGCTATGAAAAACGTGCGGCGTGACGCGTGCGACATGCAGCATGTCTAGGAGAGGTCGCTCCAGCACGCGACCTCCGCGTTCAACGCCGCACTCCACACGCCGCACGCCGCACGTGAATCCACCCCGTCCACCAGCTCACCCGAAACGCTCCCCGACACCGAACCGCCGTGGCCGTTAGGGAGTCGGCTTGTCTCCCAGCCCCGCCAGGTCGAGCAGGAACGCGTATTCAAACGCCACATCCCGCCAGCGCTTGTAGCGCCCCGACGCGCCGCTATGTCCCGCTTCCATGTTGGTCCGCAGGATCAGGCGATTGGTGTCCGTCTTCATCGCGCGCAGTCTCGCCGTCCACTTGGCCGGCTCGACGTACAGCACCTGCGTGTCGTAGAGGCCGGCCGTGATCAGCATGTTGGGATACGCCTTCCGCTCGACGTTGTCATACGGTGAGTACGACAGCATGTACCGGTAGAAGGTCGAGTCGTGGGGATTGCCCCACTCGTCGTACTCGCCGGTGGTCAGTGGAATCGTGGAGTCGCTCATCGTGGTAATGACGTCGACGTACGGAACGCCCGCGATCACGCCGCGCCACAGCTCCGGCCGCTGGTTCACGACCGCCCCCATGAGCAGCCCGCCGGCGCTCGCGCCGCGCGCAAACAGCTTGCTGGACGACGTGTACCGGCGGCGGATCAGGTCGTCGGCCACGTCCACGAAATCATTGAACGTGTTCTTCTTCTGCAGTTGCCGGCCGTTCTCATACCAGGCGCGGCCCATCTCCGAACCGCCGCGAATGTGCGCGATCGCGAACGCAAAGCCGCGATCGAGCAGCGACAGCCGATCGGATGAGAAGGTCGGATCGCTGCTCGAGCCGTACGATCCGTAGCCGGTCAGCAGCAACGGGGCAGGACGGCTGATGCCTTTCTTGTACACGAGCGACACCGGCACCCGCGCGCCGTCGCGCGCGGTGGTGTAGAACCGCTCGGTGACGTAGTTGGCCGGATCGAAGCCCGCCAGGATTTGATCGCGCTTGAGCAGCGTCTTCTGCTTCGTACGCATGTCGTAGTCGTACGTCGACGAAGGGGTCGTCAGCGACGTGTAGACGTAGCGCAGCAGCGGCGTGTCGAACTCACGGTTCGTGCTGACGAAGGCCAGATACGCCGGCTCGCCGAAGTCCAGGTAATACTCTCCGCGCCCGCTCCAGGGGCGCACCCGCAGCTGCACGAGTCCGTCCTTGCGCTCGCTCAGCACGAGGTAGTTGCGGAAGAACTCGAAGTCTTCGAGCAGGACATCCGGTCGATGCGCAATCACTTCCTCCCAGTTCGCGCGACTCGGCCGAGCGACAGGGGTGCGCATGAGCCGGAAGTTCTTGGCGTGGTCGTTCGTGAGAATGTAGAAGTAGTCGGCGAAATGGTTGGCGGAGTACTCGTGCCCGCGCTCGCGGGGGATGAGGACCTTGAACGGCGCGTCGGGCTGGTCGGCCCGGATGTAGCTGTACTCGGTCGCCATAGTCTGCGACGACTGAATCATGATGTACGCGCGGGATTTGGTCTTGAACACGCCGACGTAATACGTCTCATCCTTGTCTTCGTAGACCATCTGGTCGGTTGCCGCCGGCGTGCCGAGCCGGTGACGGTAGACCTGATAGGGCCGCACGCTCACGGAATCGGGTTTCGTATAGAACAGCGTGCGGTTGTCCTCGGCCCAAGCGATGCCGCCGATCGCGCGCGGCACGATGTCGGGAAGCATTTCGCCGCTGCGCAGATTTTTGAATCGGATTGAGCTGACCCGGCCACCCGTGGTGTCCGCTGCGAACGCGAGCAGATCCTCCGCGGAGCTGACCTCCCACGCTCGAATGAGGAACGTCGCCTTCCCCTCGGCGAGTACGTTGGCATCGATCATGATCTCTTCGGGGGCGCTCAGCGAGCCGCGCTTGCGGGCGTAGATCGGGTAGTTCTTCCCCTCAACGACACGCGTATAGTAGAAGTAATTGCCCTCGCGAAACGGCACCGACTGGTCGTTCTGAAGCACACGCCCCTTCATCTCTTCGTACAGCCGATCTTGCAGCGCCTCCGTATGAGCCATGACAGCTTTGGTGTAGGCGTTTTCGTCCTCGAGATACTTGATGACTTCCGGATTGCTCCGCTCCTTGAGCCAGTAATAGTTGTCGCTGCGCGCTGTGCCGAACTCATCGAAGCGATGGGGTCGCACCGCCGCCAGCGGCGGCGTGAACGTCGCTGCCGCGGTGGAGGTCGCTCGGGCCTGGGCCAGGATGGTGCTTGGAGCCAAGCCAATGAGGGCGAGAGCCAGCGATCGAATTCGGGAAGCCATGGAGTTCGAATTAACGCCCGCGCGACGGGTCTAGCCAGAGGGTATGTTTCCGGGCCATGTCAAACCCGCCTGCTCCCGTTGTCTTCGCGATCACCGGAGCTTCCGGTGCGCCGTACGCCGTGCGGCTGCTCGAGATTCTCGCCAATGATCACGTGCCGACGTGGCTGCTCGTCTCAACCCACGGATGGCGGCTGCTGGCCGAGGAGTGCGGGATCAAGGATGACGCGGCGCTCAAGAAAGCGACCGGAGGCAACTGGCAAAGCGTCCGAACCTTCAACGACGCCGACCGCGGTGCCGAGCCAGCCTCGGGATC
>QHTW01000130.1:10568-16995 GCA_003220955.1 Gemmatimonadota bacterium
GGGAATGGTGGTCTGTCCGTGCTCAATGGGCACGATGGCCGCGATCGCGCAGGGTACCAGCAGGTCTCTCATCGAACGCGCGGCGGACGTGACGCTCAAAGAGCGGCGCGGGCTGGTCCTCGTGCCGCGCGAGACGCCCCTTTCGCTCGTTCATCTGCGCAACATGACGCTCGCGGCCGAGGCCGGCGCGACCATACTTCCCGCGGCCCCGGGGTTCTATCAGCGCCCGAAAGACATCGGCCAGCTCGTGGACTTCGTCGTGCAGCGGATCGTGGACCACCTCGGGCTCGAGATCCGGATCATCAAGCCATGGCAGGGGTGATGACAGACGTTCGGGAGCTGCTGTCTCGTGAAGTCACGCCGGAGCTGTATCGCGACATCCGCGAGCTCTGGAAAGCGCACTCGATCGCCGAGGACCGCCGCGATATCGCCGGGCTCATCGCCACGCTGACGCCGGACTGTGTCTACGAAGTCGTCGGCGAGGCAGGCGCCCGCTGGGAGGGGCATGCCGGCGCGACCAGGTTCTACACGGAGCTCCTCGGCGCCATCCCCGACATCCACTTCGATCTCCAGGAGATCGTGATCGGCCCGCAAGGCGTGTGCGAGGAAGCCCAAGTCACCGGAACGCAAAGGGGCAAGTGGCTCTCCCACGCGCCAACGGGTGCCAAGGTCGAGTTTCGCGTGGTGATCTTTTTCCTCTGGGATTCGCGCATCAAAAAGTTCAGGGGCGAACGCGTGTTCATTTTCATGTGAGAGAGACGACCAGAATGCCGAAACTGTCCCCGACCTGCGCCGCACTCGTCGCTGTCTTCCTGCAGCTAGCGGACTCCGTCCCGCCCAAGCCCGCGGCCCCCCCCGGCGCGTGGCGCAACCTGATCGGCGCGTACGTCGCCGACCGCGATACCCTCTACGTCTACGAGGACAGCGGCACGCTACTGGTTCTGGTGGACTCGACTGTGCCCGCCCGGCTTGCGCAGCGGTCGGAGTCCGTCTTCACGGCTCCAGTGGGAAGCCCGCTGGGCGGCTCTGTCGTGTTCCGCAAAAACGCGGTCTTCGCAGAGCGCCGTGCCTGGCAACGCCTGCAGCTCGGGGCCGCCGGCCAACTGCGGCTCCAGCCCGTCCGTCCGGTCGCGGAGCTGCTGCAGGTCGACCGCGCGCTGACGCCACCGGCCGAGAGCGGCGCGTTCCTCGTTCCCGATCTCGTCGAGCCGGCGGCGCTCGATTCGAGCATTCATCTCGACATCCGCTATGCGACGACGAACAACTTTTTGAGCAGCGTCTTTTATTCCTCTGCCCACGCGTTCCTGCAGCGTCCCGCCGCGCTTGCGCTCGTGCGCGCCGCGCGAGTCTTCCGGCGACTCGGCTATGGCCTCCTGATCCACGATGCGTACCGGCCGTGGTACGTGACGAAGGTCTTCTGGGATGCAACGCCGGCCGCCTCGCGCTGGCTCGTGGCGGATCCCGCCAAGGGCTCCAAGCACAACCGCGGTGCGGCGGTCGACATCACGTTGTACGACCTGAAGACCGGGGCGCCCGTGGAGATGCCTTCCACGTATGACGAAGCGACGCCGCGCGCCCACGCCGATTTCCCAGGCGGGACGTCACTGCAACGCTGGCACCGTGCGCTGCTGCGCCGCGTGCTCGAGAGACAAGCCTTCACGGTGAATCCGAGCGAGTGGTGGCACTTCGACTTCCGGGATTGGGCGCGGTACCCGATCCTGAACACGACATTCGAAGAGCTGCTGCTTGACCCTGCGTCCCAGGATACGACGCGCTACACCCACGCCGACACGCTGCGCGGCTCCAATGGCCCGGCGCGCGCCTGGTGGGATGTACAGTTCTACGATCTGCACACGCGCGTGAACCCGCGCGATTCCAGCATCAGCGGTTGGAACGGCATCACCTATCGCGTGCTGCAGCCCTCGCAGCAGATGCAAATCGATCTTCAGGTGCCGCTCGAAGTGGACAGCATCGTCCAGGACCGCCGCAAGCTCACTCACCGGCGCGACGGCAACGCCTTCTTCGTCACGCTGGCGGCGCGGCAACGCCCGGGCGAGACGCGGACGATTACGGTCTGGTATCACGGCAAGCCGCGCGTGGGCTGGCGGCTGCCCTGGGATGGCGGATTCACGTTTCCGACGGACAGCCTGGGCCGCCAGTGGATTGCCACCGCCAACGAGGGGCTCGGGGCCAGCGTGTGGTGGCCCAACAAGGACTACTTGGCCGACGAACCCGACAGCCAGCGTATCGCGATCACTGTTTCCGATCCGCTGCTCGACGTGTCGAATGGGCGGCTGCGCAGCACGACCAAAAACCGCGACGGGACGACTACGTACGAATGGTTCGTGACGAGCCCGATCAACAACTATGACGTCACCATCAATGCCGGTCAGTACACCCACTTCAGCGACACCCTCGATGGCGAAGCGGGAGGGCTGTCGCTCGACTTCTGGCCGCTCGACTACCACGCCGACACGGCGCGCCGCCAGTTTCAGCAGGCGATCCCGCTGCTCCGCTGCTTCGAGCACTGGTTCGGTCCGTATCCCTGGTACGCCGACGGCTATAAGCTCGTCGAGACGCCGCACCTCGGCATGGAGCATCAGAGCGCCGTCGCCTATGGGAATCATTACCTCAACGGCTATCTGGGCCGCGACTTGTCCGGGACCGGCCTCGGCCTGCAGTGGGACTTCATCATCGTCCACGAGAGCGCCCACGAGTGGTGGGGCAACAACATCTCGGCGCAAGATCACGCCGACATGTGGCTGCACGAGAGCTTCGCGAATTACGCCGAGGGGATCTACACCGAGTGCCGCCTGGGGAAGATGGCCGGCGCGGCCTACATGATCGGCGCGCGCCGCGGCGTGCGGAATGATAAGCCTATCGTCCCCGCGTTTGGCGTGAACGCGCAAGGCTCGGGCGACATGTATCCCAAAGGTGGGAACATGTTGCACACGATTCGCGCGATTATCGACGATGACGCCAAATGGCGCGACATCCTGCGCGGTTTGAACAAGACCTTCTATCACCAGACGGTGACCGGCAAGCAGGTCGAGGATTACATCGGTCGCGAGGCCGGGATCGATCTCACCAAGGTGTTCGCCCAGTACCTCACGACGACCAAGATCCCGGTGTTCGAGTACCGGGTGCAGGGAAGCACGCTCTCCTACCACTGGGCGAATGTCGTCCCCGGATTCGATATGCCGGTTCGGGCGAACATCCCCGGACTGGGGACCCGTGTGCTGCGTCCCACGGAGGCATGGCAGACGCTCGAGGCATCACCCGGGGCGGCGGAGCTGAGTGTCGATGAGAATTTCTATGTGACCGCTTCGCTGCTGAAGTGAGACTCGGCATCATCTCGGACACCCATGGGCTGTTGCGGCCCCAGGTGTTCGAAATCTTTCGGGAAGTCGATCATATCTTGCACGGCGGGGACGTGGGGAGGCTCGATCTCCTGGTAGAGCTCGAGGCCCTCGCCCCAGTCACGGCGGTCTACGGCAACAGCGACGGGTTCGGCATCCGGGCCAAGCTGCAGCAGGTGGCGGAGCTCGAGCTGGACGGTTTCGCGGTGGTCGTGACGCACGGGGATCAGTTCGGGAGTCCCAATCCTGCCAAGCTGCACGAGGCATTTCCACACGCGGAAATCATCATTTTTGGGCACAGCCATCGGCCACTGCTCCAGCTGGTGGATAGGACGGTGACGGTGATGAATCCCGGAGGGGCGGGGGCGCCGCGGTTTGGGATACCGCCGAGCGTCGGGATTCTGGAGCTCGAAGCCGGCATCCCACCGCGGGGCAGAATCGTGAATCTTCGGCTTGACCGGCGCCCTACCTAGCGGGTTCGGTGAGAGTCGGCCTGGTGCTCTTGCTTGTGGCGGCTCTCGGGTGCGCCAGCCATGCGGCCCCTCCTCCTGCTCGGGGCGCCGCCCCAAGTCCCCCGCGGCGAGCGCCGCCCTCTGCCCTGGACGACATGCTGCGCGACGACATGGCCGCAGACCATGCGTTCGCGTGGTCCGCCGGGCGGCCGCTCGCCTGGAGCGACTTCCAAGCGTCCCCGCCCTCGGGAGGCGCGGAAGGTGCGAAGACTTCGTACACACTCTACTGGGTTTGGAAGTGCAGAGGTGAGGTGTTCGAGTTTCGGGCGATCGCCGGATTCCGGCCGAGGCAGTCCTGGGTGCAGGCGATCGTCCTGAACGACAGCACGCAACGCCGGACCGTCCTGAGCCACGAGCAGACGCATTTCGATCTGGCGGAGGTGCATGCCCGCCGGATGCGGCGCGCGTTCGCGGATTTGGCCCGCCCCTGCGCCAACACCGATGCGGAGCTGAGAGCCTTGGCGGAGCGGCTCGCCCAGGAGGAGCAGGTCGAGCAGCGCCGCTACGATGCCGAGACGAACCATGGGCTCCTGGGGGACCAACAGGCGGCGTGGAGCCGGAAGGTCGCGCGGCGGCTCAACGGCTCGTAGACCCCGGGGGGAGGAAGCCGCCCATCTAGCGCGGAACCGAAAACGGCCGGATCGTGTCTAACGTAGGGCTTCCCCGTGAGGTAACACGATGCGTGCGCTTCGACTTCCCTCGCTGGCAACGCTGCGCGCGTTCCGACCCACTCGGCGGCAACTGATCGGGATCGGAATATCCATTCTCGTACCCAGCGCCTGGCTGCTCGCGCGCGGTCCCGTAGCCCCGGACAATTCCCTCGTCGCTCGCGTCAAGCGCGGCCCGTTTGCCGTCACGGTCACCACCTCGGGCGAGTTGCGCGCGAGGCAGTTCGTCCAAATCACCGCCCCCTCCGGCGCGCAGCAAGCGGGCGCGTGGCAGATGAAGATCCAGTCCATCGTGCCGGAAGGGACGATCGTTAAGCAGGGTGACGTGGTCGCGGAGCTCGACCGCTCGACGTTGGCGAACAAGCTTGACGAGGTGAAGCTCGCGCTGACGAAGGCCCAGGCGCAATACGAGCAGGCGATGCTCGACTCCACGCTGACGCTCTCGACTGCGCGCGAGAACATTCGCACGATGGAGTTGGCGCTCGAAGAGAAACGTCTCGCCAAGGAGCAGGCGGTCTACGAGGCGCCCACGGTGCAGCGCCAAGCTGCGATCGACTACGAACGGGCGGATCGCGCGCTGACCCAGGCGCGGTCAGACTACGAGACCAAGACCGAGCAGGCCAAAGCCAAGATGCGTGAGGTTGGTGCCGACCTCCAACGCCAACGCAACCTGCTGAAGGTCGTGCAGGACGTCATGGCCGGGTTCACGATCCGCGCGCCGGCGCCCGGAATGGTGATCTATGTGAAGGAGTGGAACGGCCGCAAGAAGACGGCCGGCTCACAGGTGAACGCGTGGGAGCCCGGCGTCGCAACGCTCCCTGATCTCACCCAGATGGAGTCCGTCACCTACGTCAACGAAATCGACGTGCGCAAGCTTGCCGTCGGCCAGCCCGTAACGCTCACGCTGGATGCCGAGCCTACCAAGCACCTCACCGGCACCGTGGCGAGTGTCGCGAACGTCGGGGAGCAGCGGCCCAACGCCGACGCGAAGGTTTTCGAGGTGAAGGTGACGGTGCAGGGCTCGGACACGACGCTGCGTCCCGGGATGACGACGGGGAACGCGATCGAGACCCTCAAGCTCAACGTGGCGATGTACGTGCCGCTCGAGGCGGTGAGCAGCGCGGGCGGCATCCCCGTCGTGTATCGCCTGGACGGTGGAGGCATCGTGAAACAGGAAGTGATCACCGGACCGATGAACGACGACGAGGTGGTGATCATTCGCGGCCTCGAGGAGAACGACCGGCTACTGGTAACGCCTCCACCGGGTCACGACCGAATCGCGCTGACGCGTCTCCCGGCCTCCGTGCGCGACAGCCTGCCGGTGGCGGGCGGTGACACCGCACCCCGGGGACGCATCGCGGTTCCACCGCCAGCGCGGTGAACCTCGCCGAGCTGCGCCGCCAGTTCATCGCGCACGTTGGATTCAGTCTGCGCACGGCGGTCGAAGCCGTGCAGCACAACAAGCTGCGCGCTTCGCTCACCTCGCTGGGCATCCTCTTCGGCGTCGCCTCTGTCATTGCGATGCTCGCGATCGGGAGGGGCGCGGAGCGCGAGATCCTCGAGCAGATGCGCCTGCTTGGCTCGAACAACGTGATGATCACGCCGCTCGTGGAGCAGCACGAGGGCCCCGCCGACGACCAACCCGACAAGAAGGTGACGAAGTTCTCGCCCGGCCTCACCTACGCGGACGCCCAGGCGATCGCCCGGGTGGTTCCTGAGGTGGAGGTGACGAGCGCGGAAGTTGTCCTCAATACTTCGCTCACTCGGGAGGGCCTACGTCGTTCGGGAAAGTTGGTTGGTGTGGACACCACGTATTTCCGCCTCACGAACCTGGCGCTTGCCGCCGGGACGACGTTCACCCCGCTGCAGGTGGAGCGCGGGCTCCCCG
>QHTW01000312.1:0-2259 GCA_003220955.1 Gemmatimonadota bacterium
AACCGTAGACGTACGCGCGACGGTGCGGGTCTTCAGGTTGAACTCGATCACCGTACCGCCCGAGTGCGTACTGACATAGAGCAGCGTGTCTTTGATCAACATCCCGTTGCCGATGGCGGGCGTCGGGAACGAATCGACGAGTGCTTTCGTCGCCACTCGAATGCCGTAGACCCGGTTGACGTTTGTCGACACATAGATGATCGAGTCGCCCGGCTGGACGATGACGACAAATGGATCGCCGTTGACCGGGATGACATCGGTTTGCGTATTCGTTGCCACGTCCACGACGCCAAGGTTCTGACTCAGCTGGTTGGTGACGTACGCGATCGTTCCGCCGGAGTTGAATGCGACCGCCGTCGGCACCGAGCCGACGGCAACCGCCGGAGCGAAGGCCTGGGACGGCAAGTTGGTACGCGCTAGTTGGGCGGCCGACCCGAGCGTCACGTACGCGACCCCGGTGGAGGAGATGGCGGCGCCATAGGGTTGCCCGCTGAGCGTGACACGATTGCGAGTCGCGCCTGATTCGACAATCCCTGATAACGGGCCTGAATGAATGTCGTGCTCGCCCGACCGGCCGAGCGTGCCAATCCCGAGGTGGTCACGGTGGCGATGGTCGTGTCGGTCGAGCTCCACGTGATCGGCAGGCTGCGAATCGTGTCGCCAGTGATCGCCAGGACCACCGCCCGGAATCGCGCGGTGTCATACTGGAAGATGGTCGTATCGGCTGGTGAGATGGCGACCGACGCCGGGGTCGGGATGACTCGCACCGGCACGTCCCGAAACGCGCCAGCACCACGTACCCGGATCGTTGTGTTTCCCACGCTGTCGTGCGACTGAACCAAACCAAGATTCGTGACCGTCACGATCAACGTGTCGTCCGAGTTGAACTCGACCGCGACACCGGTGATGAGGTGGCCGGCGGCGTCCAGGGCCGTCACGCTGAGCTGCGAAGTGGAATTGCGGTTGAGCAAGATCGAATCGGGAGTGACGACGAGCGTTGCACCGGGTCCCGACGATCCGCTGCAACCGAGCGCCGCGAGAACACTCGACACCAAAGCGGTGTGCAGAAGAGAGGTTGATCGCATCGGGGAAGTCATACACCGCAGCACTAGCTAGTGGATCCAGTCCACCCAGCCTGCCTCGTTCGCGACGAGGACCGGCCCGTTGCCGTGCGCGGCGATGAGGCGGGGCATGCCGCCGGTGTCCAGGGTGGTCCGCAGTTCCAGCGTGTGGCGATCGATGATGAGAACCTTCCCGGCGTGCAGGAGCCCGACGATCACGTCCCGGTCGTCGGCACTCAGCGCCAGACCCAGAGCCGCGGTGCCGAGTTTGAGCGTCGCGCTGCGCTTGCCGGTCGGCAGGTGCACGACATCAAGCCAGCCTGCCTCGTTGGCGGCATACAGGCCCTGTCCGTCCGCAGTCACGGTGACTTCCTGGACGACGCCGCCGAGATCGAAGGTTCGCAGCAGCCGCAGCGCCGGGACTTCAATCTCCGCGACGACGCCGCTGCGCCATCCCGACGCGTATAAACGACGCCCCGACGGGTGCCGGCACAGCTGCGGGCTGCCGTGCGGGATCGGGATCTCGGCGACGATGGTTTGCCGCGACAGCGACAGGGCGACGATGCGATCGCGATTGGTCGACGCGTACAACGTCTTGCCGTCATTCGACAACACGGCGCCCAGCGGGTGCCCGCCGACGTGGATGGCGGCGATCTGTTGCCCCCATTGGATGTCGATGATGTCGATCGCTTCGGAGAACTGACTGGTCACGTAGGCCCAGTCGCCTTGCGGGCTCGCCACGACTCGCGTGGGCACTGGCCCGACGGAAATCGTCCGCGTGACACGCGGGCGGTCGAGCGCCACCACATCCACCGCCGCCGCGTGACCACGCGTGACAAGGGCTACGTTGGATAGCGCGAGGGCGACGTCGAACGGGGCTCCCGAGATGGCCACGCGGTCAGCCAGGATTCCGCGCAAGCGGACGGGAGCAAGGGGGCGTGATCGGTCGATCTCGAGTTTCGGGGGCGTACCGCGCGTCTTCGGAGCGTGTGCGGAGCCCGGTCGCACGGGGGACGGGGCGTGCCGGATCCGCGCCGCGCCGGCGCAGCGGCGGCAGTGCTCGCGAAAGCTGAGCAGTGTCTCTTGCAGACCTGCGTGTCGGATTTCGGACCACCGCCGCCCAGTGATCCGGCGGACGAGCCGGTATGCCACTGCAGGATCGAGCCGCTCGCGTCGCGCCAGCTCTCGGAGCGTGGCG
>QHTW01000312.1:2282-2626 GCA_003220955.1 Gemmatimonadota bacterium
TCCAGCCGCCCAGGGTCTGCATGGGCGGCAATCCTTCGCGCTTCAACGCGCGAGCGAGCTGATACCGATCATGAAACCCGAGCCATTCCGCGAGCTCCGATATCGACGTGGGTCTGCCGTTGACGCATCCGAGCGCACTCAACAGCGCGCGCCCGTTCACGGACAGGTGCGGGAGCGTCTTATGGAGCAGATTCGTCAGCTGCAGTGGGGGCATGTGAGGAATTAATACCTTCGATGTTCCAATCTGCTCCACGACCGGCAGGCTACTTATCGACCTTGCGCTGCACCTCCCGCTCGAGCGAACGCAGCTCTTCACGCATCCCTGCCAGCATCTCTCCCACAAA
>QHTW01000300.1:0-1604 GCA_003220955.1 Gemmatimonadota bacterium
TGATGACCGCTGCCGCGGTCGCTCAGCAGGCCGACAAACCCGTGGCTCAAAACCCCACGCCCAGTCAGTTCCAGAAGAATCCGGCTCTTCCCGACTGCCTCACGCTGGCGGTGCAACGGGGGGACCCGTCGAGCGGACCGTCGATCCTGCTGGTCAAGGGCACGAAGGGCTGTAGCGCGCCCTGGCACTTTCATTCGCCCAACGAACAACTGATGATGGTGAGCGGCACGGGCCGGGTGGAAATGAAGGGCGAAGCGGCGCTGAACCTGCACTCCGGCGGGTTTGCGTACGCGCCCGTCAAACATGTGCACCAGTTCACCTGCGTCGGTGGACCGTGTTCGTTCTTCCTGCATTCGGATGGACCGTTCGATATCCATTACGTAGATCAGAACGGCAGCGAGATTCCCGCCGAGCAGGCGCTGCACAAGCAGCGCAAGCCGAGTTAGCGAGGCTCCATCTCTCTGGCGATGATCTCGTACTTGAATGCGTCGGGATCGAGACTGTCGATTCGGCCCTCCGCGGTCTCCGCCTGCGGATACATCAGGAACGGCAGCGGCTCGCCGCCTGAACCCGGCAGCGCGACGTCGTGCGCGAAGTTGTACGCCATCCAGTTCATCTCCCACGATCCGAACAGCCGCGCGCGCGCCGCGGTGACCATCGCGTCATCGAGCGGCCGGTTTCCCGGCGGCTCCTCGAGCACCACCTTGCGCACGTCGGCGGGATCGACGGGCACCCAGCCGTCGTCCTGGAGATAGACTTCGGCGCGGCAATGCTGGGATTTCGTGACATGGTCGGAGGACGCGCCCAGACTTCTGTATCCTAGCGCCGAGGGAGCGACCCGAATGCCGTACACGTCGCGCGCCGGCAGCCCCGACGCGCGCGCGAGGCCGACGAACAGCGCGTTCAGGTCGGCGCACTTGCCACCCAAGTCGCCGGTCTCGAGCATGTAGCGGATGTCGCCCAAGCCGCAGCCGCGCGTCGTGGGCTTGCGGAACGTGTGGTCCACGATCCAATCGTAAATCGCGCGCGCTTTGTCGACGTCACTCGTCGCGCCGCGCGTGATGTCGTCGGCTTTCTGTTTGACGATGCCAGTGGTAGGCAACAGACGCGTGGGACGTAGGAAGTGCTTCAGGTTGGGGTGTAGGGGCGCAGCATGCTGCGCCCGTACATCCATCCCACCACGCTGCATCCCCACATCCACGGCGACATTCCGCGTCGCGACCCGGCTCGTCACCGTGACCACCGGCGGCACTCCGGCCGGAAACTCCGCGACCACGAGTCCGAGCGCGTCGTCCGTGCGCTCCACGAAGCGCGCCTGCCCGCCCGGTGCGTTGAACGTGTTGGCCAACGTCTGCTGGTAGGGGGTCCGCTGGACGAGCGCGGCCGGCACCCACACGCGCGTCGCACCGACGGGCTTCACGACCTCGACGCGCGTCATCACCTCGAACTGGCGCCAGTCGTCGGGAAGGGCCACACGCGGGGCGAACATCAGGCTCGCGGATGCTGCCCCCGCCCGCTGCAGAAAGTCGCGTCTATTCATCGTGGAAACGTACGACCAGGGTCCCGCTAAAGGGAGGCGCACAAAGAACGGAAGCAACGCAATA
>QHTW01000300.1:1829-2262 GCA_003220955.1 Gemmatimonadota bacterium
AGATCACCCACCAGTGCTGCTTCATTCGCGAGTTGATCCAACGCAAGGGCGCCGCCGACCAAGTTGCCATTGTAGAAGTGTGCGCTCGCCAGCTTCCAACTCGCCCCGCTGGCCAGGTGCCCCTCGCGGCGAGCAATGTCGGCGGCTCGGGCGTAGTCTCGTGCCGCTGCGTCATAGCGAAGGTGACGGCTCAACTCATCACCGCGGCCGATATACAGCTGCACCTCGGGACTGAGTTCACCGGCCGACGCCTGAATGCTGGTGAGAACGGCCGGATTGTCCGACTGGGCGCTCGATTGTGTAGCGGAAAGACTCGGTGCGACGAGAAACGTGGCGACTGCAAGAAGGTACGTAGCCGTCTTCATAACCCTCCCCGGTTGCATGGGTGACGACGGCATTTGGCTTATAGGACGTGCGAAGCCTCCGGATGGTT
>QHTW01000300.1:2373-2915 GCA_003220955.1 Gemmatimonadota bacterium
ACCGGTAGGCAGCGAGGCGCGTAGCCTATACGTAAATGATTCCCACTGTGCTTTGGGCCGCGCTCGCCGGGTCGCTCACCACGCCCGGCGCAGCGCCGCCGGCCCAGGCCACCGACACGATCGATCCGGCGCGCCGGATCATCGCGGCCGCGATCGGGCGCAAACACGAACGCCGCTCGACTCACCACGATTATCAGTACCGCGCCGACGTCAAGCTCGTCCTCCAAGACCTCGATCAGTCACTCGATTCTGCCGCATCGATCGCCGCGACCACCGAGACCCAGAGCGCAGCCTACTGGCAGGCACCCGACCGCTATCAGGAAACGATTCTCGCCCGCCGGCGCATGGGCAGCGTTGGCGCCGGGGGCAACCTCGTCGCAGTCCGCGAGATCGTGAACTTCAATCGAGAGCGGATCGAGCTGGGACGCTATTCACTCGTCTCACCGCTCGCCGACGACGCGCTCGACTCGTACCGCTATCGGATCGTCTACACGTTCTTCCGCGATGATGTGCCGCGACGCACCTACCGGCTCGCCGTCGAG
>QHTW01000300.1:2996-4758 GCA_003220955.1 Gemmatimonadota bacterium
CGACGTGGTGCAATTCCCGTTCATCACGAAGCTCCGCTACCAAGTGTCGCTGCGGGATCTGGGAAATAACGTCTGGATGCCCGACGACATCCGCTTGACCGGCGACGTCACGCTCAAGCTTCCGGTCGTGCATCTCACCGTACCGATTCCGGGCTTCCCGCGGCGCGGCACGTTCGAGCAGGTGGCCGCGTTGACCGACTTCCGCTTTGCCGAAGGTCACCCGCCCAAGGATCTCGGCGAGGTCCGCGTCACAGTCGACAAGCACGCCGCTCGCATGGACAGCGCTGTCTGGACGGCGCCACTCTCGGCCGCCGAGCGAGCCGCGTGGGCGCGGGAGTACCGCAGACGCGAGCGGCCATCCGCGGTTGCACACGTGCGCCGCGCCGTTGAGGCCGCCCGGTTCATTCCCACTGGCCCCGAAGTCCACGTCAATCGCGTCGACGGCGCGTTCCTCGGCCTGCACCACACGGCGCGACCGCCCGGCGCCATCCTCGAAGCCAAACTCGGTCGCGCCAGCGCGACGGACGAGTTGGAGGGAAGCCCGCAGTACCGCCTCGGTGGCCAGGTTCGAATCTCGGAACCGCACCAGCTCTGGCTCGGCGGCTCGTACTACGATGAGACCACGACGCGACCCACCATCACCGCGCGCATGCCCGGCGACAGGACGCGCGGCGCCGGCGACGATCTGAACGCACTGCTGTTCGGAAGGGACCTCCAGGACTATTATCGGGCGCACGGCTACGCCCTTACGGCAAGCGTCAGAGTACTCCCGTTCACTCGGCTGGATCTCCGCTACACCGACGAGGCGGAATCGAGTCTCTCCCTCGCCGCGTATCCGCTGTTCGGCAACCGGCAGTTCGTCCGACCCAACCCGCCGATCGCCGACGGCCCGCTGCGGTCCGTCACTGCGGCCGTGACGTACGACTCCCGGCCCGTGGTCCGGCGATTCGATGGGGACACCCGGCTTGCCCAACTGACGTCCACACGGATCACGCTGACCAGTGAGCGCGCCGCCGCCGCCCCCGCTTGGGGCCGGTACGCGGTTCAAATCGAGCGGCGCCAGCCGACGCTGGGCCTGGGACTCACCACGCTCACCCTCGCCGGTGCCACCACCACCGGCGCCGTCCCACCGCAGCGCGAATTCGGCGTGAATTTCGGGCTCTTCGGCTGGAGCTTGCAGCGCGGGCACGGTGCACTCAGCGACAGCAATGTGTACGCGACCCGCGTCGCGCTGGTGAAGGTGCACCACGACTTCGGTCGCCTCTTGTTCGCCAAGAGCGGCATCCCCGGCATCAGGGGACTGCCTCTGACGTTCGCGATTGACGCAGGGAGCTTCTGGACCCAGCCGATGACCAGCCACTTCTATCGCTTGGGCTTTCAGGTCGGGAATCTGACGCCGTTCCTGAATCCCTTCGACCTCGGTCTCCGGTTCGACTGGCGGTTCTTCAACTCCGAGCGACGATTCCAGTTTGGGGTCGTGGTCGGGCCCTGATTGCTGTCCCCAGGCAGACCCTTCGGCGCCTCGAAAGGAGAGAGCCCTTCAGGGCTCGCGTAGTGGCCGAGCCGGCGCCCTTCGCTGCGCTCAGGGCAGGCTTTCAGCGCACGGATTACCCGACCAAGAAACGGGTGTTAAACAACAAGGCGCGGCAGGTGATCATCCACCCACCACGCCCCACCGCTTAGGCTCCCACGCCGTCCCCGTCACTTTCGCGGAAATGCGTCAGCGCACCTTGTTACATCGCCTCACGGGAACGCGACCGCC
>QHTW01000131.1 GCA_003220955.1 Gemmatimonadota bacterium
CTTGGTCGCGCGGACGGCGTCCGCGAGGTTCGCTTTGCCGCTCATCATGACGACCGGAACGTGCGGCGCGCGCTTGCGGATCTGCTCGAGCGTCGCGAGTCCGTCCGGGCCGGGCGACATCATCAGGTCGAGCAGCACCACGTCCGGCGCGTCGTCCGCCAGCCGGACCAGCGCCGCGTTCCCATCAGGTGCTTCGACGGTTTCGAAACCATCCGATTGCAGCAGCGCGCCGACCATACGCCGGATGTTGGCCTCGTCGTCGACGAGCAGCACGCGCGGACTCATGACGTCCCCGCCCGGGGAAACACAATCGCGAAGGTGGCGCCGCCACCCGGCGTCTCACTCACGGAGATCGTGCCGCGGTGTGCTTCGAGCGTGACGCGCACGAGCGCGAGACCGAGGCCGGTGCCGTCGTCTTTGGTCGTGAAGTACGGCTCGAACACGCGCTGCCGCAGCTCGGCGGGGATGCCCGGGCCATGATCGGCGATCGTGATCGCCAGGCCGGCGCCGTCTCCCGTGACGGTCACGTCGATGCCTCCCCGGCCTCGCATCGCCTCGGCGGCGTTGCGATAGAGATTGGCGAACGCCCGCCGCAACGGTTCGTAATGGCCCAGCAGCGAGCGCGGTCCGCCGTTCGCGTAGACGGTTACGCGGATTCCTTCGGGAACGCCCGTGCGCCCCAGCTCTTCGAGCAACTCGTGCAGATCGATTTCGCTTTGCGGTCCCTCGGGCAGTCGCCCGAACTCGGAAAACTCCTTCGCGAGCCGCTCAAGCCGGTCGGTCTCGGCCTCGAGCACCTGGACCGCAGTTTCCGTCCGGCTGTCCAACGGACCGACTGTCCGCCGCATCTGATCCACCGCGATCCGCATCGACGTCAACGGATTCTTGATCTCGTGGGCCACGCGCCGCGCCACTTCGCGGAACGCCCGGAGACGCTCGGCCTCGAGCTCGCGCTCGCGGGCCGCGTCCAACGCCGCGGCCAGCTCACGCAGCGCCTGCCGCAGCGCCTCGAACTCCGGCGCCCCGCGGGTCGCAAGCCCGGTTGGTAGCGGCTCGTGGCGACGGATGAGCTGGGTCCATCCGACCAGCTCATCGATCGGACGGGAGAGCTGGCGGGACAGGTGGCCGGCCACGTTCACCGACGCGTACAGGACGCCAGCACCGAGCAGGACGATCACCACCGCGAAGCCGGCCGTGTAATAGCGCAGGAACGTTTCCGCGCGACGGGCGAGGCTGACCGACGCCGATACTTCGTTCAAGTGGTGGCGGAGCAGCGCGCGCTCGCGGAGCGTGAGATGCAGCGTGTCCACGCCGTCCAGCAGCATGCGGGCCGTGGAGGCGACGCGTTCAGTCGAAGCGCGCGCCCCGGCGGCGGGGAGCAGCCGCCGGACCGACAGCACCCAGCCGGCGACCGCCAGAACGGTCGGCACCACAGTCATCACGACGAGGACGACGAAGATTCGCCGCCTGAAGGGCAGAGCCATATTTGGGGCCAATTTAGGGAGTCGGTTTGGCTGTGACAATTCGACACGGGGGATTGATGAAGGCGCGCACCCACTACCTCTGGTTCAACACGAAGCGGCGTCAGGAGATCATCGACATCACCGACGAGGTTGCAAAACAGGTCGAGGCGAGCGAGGTCCGGGACGGGTTGGTCCTCGTGAGCGCGATGCACATCTCGGCTTCAGTCTTCGTGAACGATCACGAGTCCGGGCTGTGGGACGACATCCTGACGTGGCTCGAAGGGACGATCGCGCCGTGGGATCCGCCGCGCTACCGGCACAACGAGACCGGCGAAGACAACGCCGCCGCGCATTTGCGGAGCCTCACTATCGGGCATGAGGTCATCGTGCCGATCACGGCGGGAAAGCTCGACTTCGGGCCGTGGCAGCGCGTCTTTTATGGCGAGTGGGACGGACAGCGCAAGAAACGGGTCATCATCAAAGTTCTGGGGGAGTGAACGTATGCGCGCCTTGCTTCTTGTCGTGTGTCTCATCCTCACCGCGCAGGATGCAGATACACGGGTGTTGCTGCAGCTGGAGGATGCGTGGGCGACGGCCCTGGTACAGCGAGACCGCGTCTACCGCGGTCCTGAACTCGGTTGTTGCAGGATCGGATACCGTCGTGGTGGCACGCAACGACTCGATGGTCGTGCATCGCTTCGGCCCCACGACGGCTGTCGTCACGGGGTGGCTGGTCGTGGGCGGCCGCGGAGCGGCCGGCGCATTCCGACGACGCTATCGGTTCACGGACACGTGGGTGAAGCGGGGCGGCGGCTGGCAGATTGTGGCGGCGCAGGATTATGTCGCCCCCTCACGCTAGGTCGTTGTAGCTTCTGTGCCGTGATTACTCCGCAACCGGTGGTACTCGAGGGTCACGGCATACGCCTCGAGCCGCTGACCGAATCGCATCGCGATGCGCTGGTCGCGGCCGCAAGTGACGGGCGGCTGTGGGAGTTGTGGTTCGTGGCGGTGCCGCCGCCCGATGGGATGCGGACGTACGTTGCCGATGCATTGCAGGGCCAGCGCGACGGGCACATGCTGCCCTGGATCGTTCGCGATGTCCCGAGTGGCGCCATCATCGGGTCGACGCGCTATCACGACATCGCGCCCGCCATCGATCGAGTGGAAATCGGCCATACCTGGTACGGGCGCAGCCGCCAGCGCACGCACGTCAATACCACGTGCAAGCTGTTGCTGCTGGGTCACGCGTTCGACGCGCTGGGCTGCAAGGCGGTGGGCCTCAGGACAGACAACTTCAACTTCCGATCGCAGCGGGCCATCGAAGCGCTCGGCGCGAAGAAGGACGGCGTGATCCGGCACTTCGGCATCCGCCGCGACGGCAGCGCGCGCGACGTCGTGATGTACAGCATTCTCGCGGCTGAGTGGCCGGACGTGCGGCGCCATCTCGAGCTCCGGCTCCAGCGGCACAAATGAGGGCAGCCCGCTATGCCTCGCTCCGTCCGGTCGTCACGGCTCTGCGGCGGCGTTACGGCAAGCCGGCTCCGAAAGTCAGTCGAAATCCCTTTCATCTTGTCCTGTGGGAGCAGGTCGGGTACTTGGTGCCCGACACGCAGCGGCGTCGGGCGTACACGGCGCTGCGAAAAGAGGTCGGGCTCGGGCCCGCGGCGATTCTGGGCGCGTCAGCCAAGAGGCTGGAACAGATCACGCGACTCGGCCTCACCACGGAGGCGAAAGACTACCGATCGAGCTATCGACGCGCGCCGGGGTGCGATCGCTGCCCGCTGCAGCTCCGGTGCCCGGCGGCCGAACTGTTCTCCCATCCAGGATCGCGCTGGTGACGGAACTCTCGTTGGTCCGCCGCTTCGGCCTGCTGCATGCCACGGCGCTCAACATGACCAACATGATCGGGATCGGACCCTTCATTACGATCCCGCTGCTCATGTCCGCGCTCGGCGGCCCACAGGCGATGCTCGGCTGGGTCGTCGCGTTGATTACCGTCTTGTGCGACAGCACCGTCTGGAGCGAGCTCGGCGCCGCCATGCCGGGCTCGGGCGGCTCGTTCGGCTACCTGCGCCAGGGCTACGGGGCGGAGAAGGTCGGCCGCCTGATGGGCTTTCTCTTTGTATGGCAGTTCGTGCTCAGTGGGCCACTCGAGATCGCGTCCGGATACATCGGGTTCTCGCACTATCTGGGATACATCGGGATAGGGATCACGCCGCGACAGACGATGCTCGTGATTACGATCATCGGTCTCGTCAACCTCGCGCTGCTCTACCGGCGGATCAAATCGATCGCGGCGATCACGGTCGCGCTCTGGATCGGCACGATCGTGACCGTCGTCGCCGTGATCGCAACGGGGGCGATGCACTTCGACGCCAAGGTCGCCTTCGACTTCCCGCCCGGCGCGTTCAACTTCTCGCTGGGCTTCCTGCTCGGCCTCGGCACTGCGTCCCGCGTGGGCGCGTACGATTACCTCGGCTACTACGATGTCTGCTACATCGGCGACGAAGTAGAGAATCCGGGCCGAGTGATCCCGCGGTCGATTCTCATCAGCACGATCGCGGTGGCGCTGATCTATATCGCGATCAACTTCTCGATCATCGGCGTCGTTCCGTGGCGCGAGTTCGTTCCCGTCGAGTCGCATCCGCAGGCGGACTTCGTGGTCTCGATTTTTATGGAGCGGATCTACGGATCCGGCGTCGCCACGATCATCACGGCGATGATCCTGTGGACGGCGTTCGGATCGGTCTTCGCGCTGCTCCTGGGTTACTCACGCGTGCCATACGCGGCGGCGCGAGACGGTTACTTCTTCAAGGTGTTTGCGCGGCTGCATCCGTCCCAGGGCTTCCCGTACGTGTCGCTGGTGGTGCTCGGCGTGCTCTCGATCGTCGCGGGGTTCGTATCGCTCGGCATGGTGATCGACGCGCTGCTCACGACGCGCATTCTCGTACAATTCATCGGGCAGATCGGCGCCGTCACGTTGCTGCGCCGGCGAGCGCCCGGCATGCCGCGGCCCTATCGGATGTGGCTGTATCCGCTGCCGAGCCTGGTTGCGTTTCTCGGATGGATCTTCATTTTTGCGACCACACCGCCTACGGTCATCGCGTTCGGCGTGGGCGCGCTGCTGCTCGGAGTGCTGTGTTTTGCGGCCTGGTCGTGGCGGGGAAGAACCTGGCCGTTCGCCGCTCGAGTTCCGGAGGTACCGTGACGCACGACATCAGCCGGCGGGAGTTTCTTAGGGCGACCGCGTTCATCGCGGCGGCTTCTCAGCAGCCCATCGGGGCGATAACGAACTCGCCGCAAGGGCCGGCCAAACGAGGCACGGTGGTGTTGTTTCAGGGCGACTCGATCACCGACAGCGGTCGCAATCGCACCGTGACAGAGCCGAACACCGCCGGCGGGCTCGGCAGCGGCTACCCCCTGCTGGTCACCTCCGCGGTACTGGCCGAGCGCGCGACGCGCGAGCTCCAGTTCTACAATCGCGGCATCAGCGGCAACAAGGTGCCCGACCTGCAGCAACGCTGGACCGCGGACACGTTCGATTTGAAGCCGGACGTGCTCAGCATCCTGATCGGCGTCAACGACTTCTGGCACACGCTCACGCACGGCTACACGGGCACGGTCCAGGACTACGAGCAGCAGTACACGGCGCTGCTCGACGACACACGGCGCGCGCTGCCACGCGTGCAGCTCATCGTGCTCGAGCCGTTCGTACTCCGCACCGGAGCGGTCGACGCCCGCTGGTTCCCGGAATTCGATCAGCGTCGCGCGGCCGCGGCGCGGGTCGCGTCGCATGCCCGTGCTACGTTCGTGCCGTTGCAGTCGATCTTCGATCAGCGCATCCGCACCGCGCCGCCCGCGTACTGGGCTGCCGACGGCGTGCACCCCACGCCGGCCGGACACGCGGTCATCGCCGAGCACTGGCGTCGTGCTGCCCATCTCTAGACGCTCTCGATCTCGCTTGGCCGGCGTGCCGGCGTTGTGCGCGCTGCTCGCGTGCTGCTCCAACGCAGGTTCCCAGCCGCATCTGCCGCCGCCAGCGCCACCACCTCCTCCCCCCTCGTGGACGCTCGTGTGGAGCGATGAGTTCACCGGTCCGGCGGGCTCGCGAGTGGACTCGACCGATTGGCGATACGATCTGGGTGACGGCTGCCCGAACGTTTGCGGTTGGGGCAACAACGAGAAGGAGTACTACACCTCCGACACCGCGAACATTCAGCTGAACGGGCAGGGCCAGCTCCAGATCGTCGCCCGCGCCGCGCCGCCGGGGCTGTCCTGCTACTACGGGCCCTGTCGCTATACCTCCGCGAAAATCACGACGCGGGACAAAGCCCCGGTCTCGCCGGGCCGGGTCGAAGCGCGTATCAAGCTCGCGGCGGGGCAGGGGCTCTGGCCGGCGTTCTGGCTGCTCGGCACCAACATCGGCACCGTCGGGTGGCCGGCGTGCGGTGAGATGGACATCATGGAGAACCGCGGCAGCCAACCGACGACCACCAGCTCTGCCGTTCACGGCCCGGGCTACTCCGGCAATACACCCTTCGCCCATGCATACGCACCGGTTGCGCGCGACTCGTTCCATGTCTACGCGGTCGAATGGAATGATCAGTCGATCCGGTTCTTCGTTGACGGCAACGAACACTACAGCGTCTCGCGCGCCGATGTGGCGCGGTACGGCAATTGGGTCTTCAATCAGCCGTACTTCGTAATCCTGAATTTCGCGGTGGGTGGCAACTTCGATCAGGATCCGCAGTCGGACGCGATTTTCCCTGCGACGATGCTCGTCGACTATCTGCGCGTGTACAAGCCGGGACCTTAAGGAGTCAATCGCCTGTAGTTGACGTCGATCACGGCGAGACGCGCGAGGTGCTTCGCCAGGCGCCCACGGAAATCGGCGAAATCCTTCTGCTCCCTTGGCGTCCAGGCGACTTCCGAAAGCGCCACGAGCCGGGGAAACACCATGTACTCGACGTTTCTGGGTGTTCGCTGGTATTCGGTCCAGATCTGCCCCTGCGTGCCGAGCACGTGCCTGGCTTGCAGGGAATCGAGCGCCGGCGGGATCGGCTCGTAGGCGTAGACGGTGTCGAGCGGCAGGAAGCCGCCGATCGCGAGCGGCTCGCGCGCGGTGTCCTGTGACTGGTAATAATCGAAATACGTGTTCGATGTGGGGGTCATGACCACGTCGTGGCCGGCCTGCGCCGCCGCGACGCCGCCGTCGATGCCGCGCCACGACATCACGACGGCGGAGCGCGGCAGGCCCGGCGCGAGCACCTCGTCCCAACCGACGGCGCGACGGCCGCGCGATTCGAGATAGCGCCCGATGCGTTGCGTGAAGTAGGTCTGCAATCGCTCGGGATCGTCGCTCGCGAGGCTGCGCATCAGCGCGCGCGAACGCGCCGATTGCAGCCACTGCGCCTTCACCACTTCGTCGCCGCCGATGTGGATGTAGGCGCCGGGAAAGAGCGCGATCGTTTCCGCGAGCACGTCTTCGAGGAACGCGAATGTCGAATCCTCGAGCGAATACACGTTGTCGTAGATTCCCCAGTCGGCGGGCACTCGCGTTGCCGGCGCCGCAATCGCGGCGAGCTGCGGATAGGCGGCGATGGCCGCCGAAGCGTGGCCCGGCATCTCGATCTCGGGCACGACCGTGATCGCACGCGCCGCGGCGTACGCCACGATGCCGCGCACCGTCTCCTGCGAGTAGTAGCCGCCGTAGAGGCGCGGGCGTCCGGTCGCCGGATCGATGTCGCGGCCTCCCGCCCCCGCCGGCACTCTCCATGCGCCGACCGAAGTGAGGCGCGGATACTTGCGGATCTCGAGGCGCCACGCCTGGTCGTCCGTGAGATGCCAATGCAGCACGTTCAGCTTGTGCGCCGCCATCGCGTCGAGGAACTTGAGGATGAACTGCGGCGACTGGTAATGGCGCGCCGAATCGAGCAGCAGCCCGCGCCAGGCGAAGCGCGGCGCGTCGTCGATGGAGAGGGCGGGGATCGTCATCGCCTCGCGCGGCTGCGAGAACGCGATGAGCTGCCAGAGCGTGATGCCGCCGTAGAAAAGCCCCGCGCGCGTCGCCGCGGTCACCTCGATCCTTCGCGGCGTCACCTCGAGGCGGTAGCCTTCCGCGCCCGACGCAGACGACGCATCGCGCCGCAGGTTGATCTCGCCGTCGCGCGCCTCGCCCGCGGCCACCGCGAGCCGCAGACCGCGCGTCTTGCGAAAGAACTCGGCGAGTGTCGCGGCGGCGCCGCGCGCCTCGGCGTCGCCGCCGACCGCGACGATCGTGGTCGCGCGCCCGAGCGCGAATTCTCCGGCGGCACGCGCGATCTTCGCGGGATTGGGAATCACCGCCGGCTCGTCTTGGGCGACTGCGCACGCGGACGCCACGATCAGCAAGGAAAGGAGGGCGGAGCTGAATCGCCCCGCCCTCAAGAGGGGCCTCACCCCTGGGAGCATACAGCCGGGCGATTTCGCCCTAGAACTTGACCCTCACAGTGAAGTAGTACTGCCGGCCGTTCGAGTAGAACGCGCGCGGCTGGTCGGTGTTGGCGCCGTACATCTTCAGTATCG
>QHTW01000132.1 GCA_003220955.1 Gemmatimonadota bacterium
GGTTCGCACGGGTCACCTCGGACAAGGGAAAAGCCGCCACAACTTTGCACATTGTGCCCGATTTTTCCATTGTTTGGTGTGAGGAAGGTCACCCGGAGGACGCTTCAGGATGCGGTTTGGAGCGTCAGAGTGACCCGTGTCCCTTTGCCGGGATCGCTTTCGAGCGTGATCACGCCGCCCCAGCTCTCGACGAGCCGGCGCGCAATCGCCAGCCCCAGCCCCGCACCGCTCGACGTCGTCGAAAACGTCGGCTCGAACACCCGGGGCAACGCCTCCGGCGGGACCCCCCGGCCGTCATCGGCGACCACCAACTGCCGGCCGCTCGCCGCGACGTGGACCGTCACGCGCTTCGCATCCGCATTGCGCGCATTCTCCAGCAGGTTCACCAGCACTTCCTTGACCTCGTCCTTGCGCGCCAGCGCGGGCGGTGGCGCCCCGTTGCTGGTCCGAACCTCGAACCGGGGCGTCGCGCCGAGATCGTAGAGCTGGACGACTTCGCGAGCCGTCGCCACCAGGTCGACGGGCTCGAGCGGCAGTTGCTCGGCGCCGGAGGGATGGGGAGTGCCGAATCGCGAGAACGCGCGCGCGATGCCGTCCAGCCGATCGATCTCCGCGAGGATCCGCTCCGACGTGTCCTTCAACGTCGCGTCGAAAGCGGTGGACTGCCCTTTGCCACGCACGCGCTGCAGGTGCTGGATGCCGAGGCGAATTGGTGTGAGCGGATTCTTGATCTCGTGCGCCACCTGGCGGGCCATCTCGCCCCAGGCGAGCACGCGCGCCGCGCGCGTCAGATCCGTGGCATCGTCGAGCGCGATGACGCAGCCGTCGGGTGCGGCGCCCAGCAGCGCGAGCTGCACGCGAATCTGACGACCCCCCACCTCGAACTCGAGCTCCTTGATCACGTCGCGGTTCTCGGCGATGAACTCCGCGACCGCTTTCCAGACAGGCGCCCATCCCGCCGCGGTCGCCTGCGGCAGTACGTTGCCCGGTGCGAGTGTTTCCGCGTCACCCAGCACGAGCTCCGAGGCGCGCTGGTTCGCCATCGTCACCCGCAGCCCGTCGTCCACCGCGATCACCCCGGTCGCGACGTTGGCCAGCACTCGCGCCGTCCGCAGCCGCGCCTCTTCGAGCGCCGCCTGACTGCGCCGCACGTCGGTGACCATGCGCTCGAACGCGCTGAGCACCGGCTCGAATTCCCGCGGGGTGCCCGGCGGAAAAGCCGGCGGCTCACTGCCCCGCCCCACGGCAATGGCCGCTTCGCGCAGGGCAGCGACCGGCTTCGCCAGCCGGCGCGCGGCGAGGCCGGCAAGGTAGATCGCGGCCCCCAACCCGACGAGCGTCGCCAGCAGGATGCCGAAGGTGAGATCCTCCCGCTGCTTCCGAATGCGCTCGTCGTCCAACAGCTGCGGCACGGCCAGCACCGCCTGCTCCCCCGGCGGGCCCGGCCCAACGACGAGAAAACCGACGCGGGTAGGACGGCCGGCGGTCCGCGCGTCGATCGTTGTCTCGAGTTCGTCTTCGAGGATGCCGCGGAACACAGGAGGCGCGAGGAATGGATCGACGAGCCCAAGCTCCGCCAAGGCCGGCGAGCTCGTAGCCACCAACACGCCGTGACGATAGAGCCACAGTTCGGCATCGAGCTGGCGCCCCAGCTCCGCGAGTGAGCGCGGGATCGCGTCGGACGGTTCGAAGGCGACCGCCTGGGCACCCACAGCCGCGTCACGCAGTGTCTGGCGAATGAGCAGATCGCCGGAGCGACGTGCGTCCTCAGCCAAGTCGGTAAAGCTCCATGCAGCAAATCCGAGGACTGGCAGAACGAAAAACGCGATGAGGACAGACGTAAGCTGGGCGCGATAGCTCGTGCGCAGTGTCGTGGCGAGCGTCGGCATGGGCGCGCGCCACCCTTCGGCGATGACGAGACCGAAGAGCCAGACGCCGGCGAGCAGCGCGACGTCGAGTCCGACGACCAAGACGCCGCGAAACAGCAAGCTCAAGGGGCCGCCCAAGGCGACCCCGAGGTGCACGTGCCGGGCGCCGCCCGGCAGATCCACCTGCCGCTCGCCGCGGGCCGCCCACCCTTCTCGACGCCACTGCACGAGGACGCCGGCCGCTGACGTTTGCGTCGGGAGGGAGAGGGTGATCGTGAATGGCGGTTCGATGCCGGGATCCCCGCGCAGAAACCGCGCGACCCGATTCGGCGCGAGCAACCGCGTGCGCGGGCCGACCGCCACGGTCAGCACCGTTCCGTTGCGGAGCGGTGCAACGAGGACATAGTGGACGCCCGGGATCGCTTCCCGCCGTTCGATGCAGGGGCCATCGGGAGGCGCCGATCGCGCAAAGCCGGAGAGCAGCCCAGGCAACAAATCGAGTTGCGCAAGCTGCAGCTCGGCGAGCAGAGTCCCTTGCGTGCCCCACAGATGGAGCATCGCCGGATAGTCTTCGGCGACGAGCGCCGATCCGACCCACAGCGCGTACAGGTCGCCTGCCGTACGCGGTGGCGCCATCGCGGGACCGACAACCTGCTGGCCAAGCCGTTCCAGGAGCGCGACCGCGACCGGGTCACCCTCGTTGCCGAGGCGCTGCGCGTCGCGGGTGGCGAGCGAAAGCCGTCCCTCAACCGCCGCGCCCCAGGTGAGGAGCGCCGCAGCGGTTCCTGTGACCACCGCCATGCCAGCGAGCGCCCAACGGCGCGGCGCCGGGAGGACCGCTCCCACTAAAGAGGGAAGCCACAGGAACGTGTACCATTCCGGCCACGCGCCGTACGGGCTCCACAGCCACAGCCCGCCGATCGCCGCCAGCGCTCCCCACGCGCACGCCACCGGTAACGCCCAAGAAACGCGTGCTGGCTCGCTCGAACCGCGCACCAGGGCGGCCGCCAAGAGAATGAGCGCCATGGCCGTCACGGCGAGCGCCGCCTGCCAGGACAACCACAGCTCGAGGCTGACCCCATTCGTCGGCGGCGCGATGCCGCGGCCGAAATAACGCACGACATACGGTGCGGCGACGATGAGCAGCGCCGCTGCCGCCATGCCCAACCACGTGCGCCGCAGGCCGCGACGCCAGAGCGAGCCCGCCGCCACGAGTAACAGCACCCCCACGACGAGCAGCGAGCCCGCCGATGTCCCGAGTCCCAGCACGGGGCGATAGAACGTCGCGGGCGAAAACAGCGCTGCCGGACCCACCGGCGCACGGAGCAAGGTCCACGCGGCAACCAGCAGCACACCCCAGCGCCAGGCACCAGGCGGAGCCGCGGCCAAAAGCACTGCGAGCAGGACGCCGAGCCCGATTCGGGCCAGCCACGCGGTACTCGACACCGCGGCGAGCTTCGCGTCACCCTGGGACGGCGGAATCATTTGCACCGAGAAGAGTGTGTCTCCCGGTGCGCAGGCCTGCGCGGGGGGCGTGCGAGGATTACAGATCTCGAATACGCTCGAGTCGCGCGGTCCCTGACCGGGAGGAAACAGGCGCAGCGAGACGCCGTACCTGCGCGCGAAGTCCGCGGCGAGGCTGCGGTCGCCGTCGACGATCGCGGGTATCGCCGACAACAGCACATTGCCGACTGATGTCGCGGTTGGTGCCTGGCGCCGCGCCTCGAGCACGGCGTAGAATGGAGTCATGACCGCTTGCAGCTCGGTCGTATCCCGCGGCGCGGGAATCGTGCGGTGCCGTCCCGCCCAGGCAATCACGGTGGAGTCTGCGCCCCCCGCGCCCCCCCCGCCCCCCCCGTCGTTGCGTACGGCCGCGCCGCGCTCAAACGGAACGCCAGACCGCATCGCATCAGTGAGCCGATCAAGTACCGCCTCGCGCGGCAGAGATGCGGCCCTCGCACCGCGCTCAGCAATTCTGCGAGCTTCGGCGATGGCCTGGCCGAGGGAGGTTTGGAGCAACCGGGAGGCAGAGGTGACGAGCCGTTCGCGCAGGGCCGGCCAACAGCATTCGATCCGCCAAACACGCAACGCACCGCCCACGAGGACGACACCCAGGAGCAGGCTGGTGAGCGCCGCCACGAGCCCCAGTTTCGGTCGCGGCGCTGGCCGCCTGACGGCGAGCGCCACGGCCACAAGTCCCGCGACCCCGGCGAGCGCGGCCCAGACCGCCGCGTCAGCACGGAGCCATTCGGCAGTCGCGAGACTGGCAAAGCAGCCAGCGATTACGACGTGAGCTTGCCGCTGCACCTGAGCGTTCTCACCCCCGACGCGGTGCGCGCCGCCCTCGCGCGCGACTCACGCCTGTTAGTGCCGGTGGGCACGTGTGAACAGCACGGCCCGCACCTTCCACTGGGCTGCGATACATTAATCGTTGAGCGGCTTGCCGATGATCTTTCGGCCGATTTCAGTATTCTGCGTGCGCCGACGATCGCATACGGTGTCAATACCGTCACGAAGCGACCATATCCGGGCAACGCCGCGGTGCGACGCAAGACGCTGCACCGCTGGATGAACGACCTGCTCGGCTCCTGGGAACAGTGCGGCGTTGACGCCTTCATTATTCTTACCGCGCACGGGCACGACCCCCACCAGGAAGCACTGTCGACGCTCCGCACGCGGCGGGCTCGTATCTTCACCGTAGACATCTTCGCGCTCGACTTCACCGATTACCTCGAAGATCCAGGCGGGCCCACGCACGGCGGCGAGCTGGACACCTCACTCATGCTCCACCTCGCGCCTGAGCTGGTCCGCATGAATCTGGCCCAGGACTACCCGCTCACCGAACGGCAAGTTGCCAGCTACCGCCGGGGCGCCGCGGGATCGGTCCCCGCCCTCTCGCCTGGATCAGTAGGGAAACCGACCCTCGCGTCGGCCGAAAAGGGCGCGCGCCTGTATAAGATGATTCGTGACCGCATCGCGACGCGAGTCTTGGGGGCTGTAGCCGCATGACGACGGGCCTCTTCGCACTGTTGCTGCTGCAAGCGGCGGGCGCCCCGCTCGACGAGGGCGTGTTTGTCGTGCGTGTGGATTCGCTCGAGGTCGCCCGCGAGGCGTTTCGGGTCAGCCACGGCCGGCTGTCGCGTGGCGAAGCCGGATGGACGCTGGCGACCACGATTCGCTACGACCGCGCGCGACCGGTCATCGTGCTCGCGCCCATTCTGGAGGTCAACGGCGACACGCTCCCCGCGACGCTCCAGTACGACGTCGCCGACCCACGGCAGCCGTCGCGCATTTTGGGCGAGCTGGGCCGCAGGCGCTTCACGGTTCGGCTGATCGCGCGCGCGACCGAGCGGGCGCGCGAATTCGCGACGGGACCGCGAGCGGTCGTGCTCGACGATTCGGTCTTCGCCCTCTACGTCTTCGCCGCCTGGCGGGCGGCAGCCGAACCCGCCGTCATCACCGCCATATTCCCCCGCGCCCTGCGGCGCGAAACCGTCCAAATCCACGACCTCGGCCCAGCGTCCACGACGCTCAATCATGACCCGGCCCACCTGCGACACATCACGGTCGCAGGTGAACAGGGGACGCTGCACCTGTGGCTGGATGACAAGGGTCGGTTGATGAAAGTGGAGATCCCGGGCCGGCACCTCGTCGCGGAGCGTCTCGCCGGAAGCTAGGTTCCTGTCACAGGCCGAAACCGCCTAACGCACTTGCGCGTAGGGGGGTGCGCTTCGACCCACGACATATCTTTTCAAGGACGACCATGAAACACGTGTTGCTCGTGGCAGGCCTCGTTTTGGGCCCTGCCACCGTCGCAGGCGCTCAGCAGCCGACCACTCCACGCCCCACTCCGGCGCAGGTTACCGCCGCCGGGCTGTCACTCGCCGACGCCATCGCAGTCGCGCGCGAGAAGAATCCCGCCTACCGGCAAGCCCAGAATAATCTCGCACCGGCCGCCTGGGGCGTGCGAGGGGCATACTCCAGCCTGTTGATTCCGTCGATCACCGCTTCGGGCGGAATGAGTTACACGGGCCCTGGGTCGCAGACGTTCTTGTCGTCGAGCTTCACGCAGAGTGTCTCCACAGTCTCTTCATTCTATGATGTGGGACTCTCGTGGCAATTGTCGGGCAGCACGCTGTCCCAACCAGGACTCGCCAAAGCCCAGCAGCATGCCGTCGATGCTGACGTCGCTGGAGCGGAAAACGCGCTGGTCACAGGGATCAAGCAGCAATACCTGACCGTCTTGCAGGCGCGCGCGCAGGCTGACCTGGCGCAGAAGACGCTGCAGCGCAACGAAGAATTCTTGAAGCTCGCGCAGGCACGGTACGGGGTCGGTCAAGCGACGCTGATCGACGTGCGGCAGGCTCAAGTCGCCCGTGGGCAGGCGGAAGTAGGTCTGCTCCGCGCGCAAACGCTCGTCAATGTGGAGAAGCTGCGTCTCTTCGAGCAGATGGGCGTGACGCCGCCGGTCGACGTCGCGGCGGTGCAGCTGACCGACACGTTCAGCGTGGATCCGCCGACGTGGCAGCTCGCCGAGCTGCTGACGATGGCCGAGCAGCACGAGGGCGCGGCTGGGTGGAGCGTGCGCGCCGCGACGTCCAGCTACGGACCGGCAGTGTCGCTCTCGGCGGGATGGTCGGGCTTCACGCAACAGTTCACCAACGTCGACCCGATCATTTTCAATCAGCAGGCCGCGTTCGCGGGCGAATTCTCGCAATGCCAGGACAACAACAAGATCCGCGCCAACGCGGGGCTGCCGCCGAACGATTGCAGCGGCTTCGTCTGGGGCGCGGCCAACGAGCAGGCGCTGCGCGACCGGAATTCCGTCTTCCCGTTCCAGTTCACCCGGCAGCCATTCCAGGCCCGTCTCACGGTGACGTTGCCGATCTTTAACAACTTTGGACGAGAGCTGGCGATCTCCAATGCACGCGCGCAACACGGCAACCTCGAGGAATCGGTGCGGGCGCGCGGCCTGGCCGTGCAGACGGAGGTGAGCCAGGCGTTCTTGACGCTGCAGACCGCGTTCCGGA
>QHTW01000133.1:0-10624 GCA_003220955.1 Gemmatimonadota bacterium
GGTGACGTTGCAACGGGTCGGCCCACCCACCGCGCGTCCGGACACCCTCACGATTCCGGACGCACCTCCCGCAAATGCGAGGGCCTGGTAGCTATTTTAGGTCGTTGACCGCCGCCAACCGCCAGCCGACATCCTTCCTCTCGAATCGCATCGCAAAACGCCGGCGGTCCACTCGTGGCGCTCCACCCCGCGCCGGCACGTACTGAAACATCGCGCGCACCTTTCCGGTCGCGACGGCGCCGCGCACCTTGAAATCGTCCACGGTGAACTTGGCCGTGATTTGATTCCAGCCTCGGAAGAATTCCTCCCACCCGCGGCGCTCCTGGTCGGTCAAACCCGGATAGAGAACGCGAATGTTCGTAATCCGCTCGCTCGACAATGCTCTGCCAAGATCGGCGAGCAGCACGTCGATCGCGGCGCGTGCCTCCGCGGGCTGCGTGCTGGGCGGCGCGATGCCGGCATCGATGCCGACCTGTTCGGCGCTTTGGGCGGCCACCTTGGCCAGCGTAAAATCCTGTTGCCGTAACAGCGATTCAGCGCGGGCGAGAAAGATGCCGGCATTCGCGGCCGCCGCGCCGGTTGGAAGCGCCTGGACGACCGGCTGCACGCGCGCCACCATCTGCTGCGCTTCCCGATCCATGACTCGCGCCTGTGCGCGCGCGTGTCCGTACTGCATGGCGGCTTCCACATAGCCCCGCAACGCGCGCGTCTGATCGCCGGCCCGGAGCGCCTGCTCCGACGCCTGAAACATCGTCTCCGCAAGAATCATCGCGGGGACGTTGTTCTTCTCGGCGCCGGCGGCCAGCGCGCGATCACGGGCCGCGAGAGCCGTGTCCCGCCGCGCAGTCACGGCCATGGAGACCGGTTCGGCATCCGTCGCGGCCCGCGGGGGGACCGGGAGAGGAGCCGCCGGCGCAGCGACGATCGCCCGTGGCCGCACCGTGGTTCCGTTATCGACGGACGCGGGGCCCGGGGCGTACAGCAACAAAATGACGACCGCCGTGAGGGCGCCGAGAACGGCGAGACGCCACTTCATCGGGGCGTGCGTAATCAGCTTGAGCACGGGCCGTGGCAGCGGTGTCCACCGTCCCAGCGGCTGCGTCGCTGCGTCGTCGGCACCCGACAGGGCCGAGCGAATCCCTTGCAGCGTGCCCATCATCTGGCCCGCGGATTCGTAGCGCTCGTGCGGAACCTTGTTCATCGCCTTGGCGACGACGCGCTCGAGGGCCGCCGGAATCGACGGCGCGACGGTGCGCAGCGGGCGCGGCTCCGTCGTCAGAACCTGATAGAGCACGCCATGCACCGACTCGGCCTCGAAGGGCCGCTGGTAGGTGAGCAACTCGTACAGCATGCAGCCGACGGAGAAGACGTCCGTCGCGGCGGTGATCGCGCCATTGGTAATTTGCTCGGGCGCCATGTAGGTCGGCGTGCCGACGATCGCGCCGGAGCCGGTCGCGTCGCCCTTCTGCAGGCGCGCGATCCCGAAGTCCATGATTTTCACGCGGCCGTCGGGCATGACGCGGACGTTCGACGGCTTGACGTCGCGATGAATCACGCCACGCTGATGCGCGAAATGCAGACCGGCGAGCACTTCGATCGTGATGTCCAGCTTGCGCTCGAGCGCGAGCGGATCCCGCAGCGCGATCATGTCGGAGAGATCGCGCCCCTCGACGAGCTCCATCGCGATGAACAGCTGGCCTTCGGATTCGCCGAGATCGTAGACCGTGACGATGTTGGCGTGTTGGATTGCGCCGGCCGCGCGCGCTTCGCGAAGAAAACGCTCCTGCATGTCGCGCGTCTTGCGGAAGCTCGAGCTCAGCAACTTCAGCGCCACGTAACGCCGCAGCACCGTGTCGTAGGCTTTCCACACGATGCCCATCGCCCCTTCGCCGAGCAGCTGGTGCAGCTCGTACTTGCCGAGCCGGCGATAGCGTTGCTGCGATTCGCTCATCGCGTCAGCCACTCGTACGCGCGACTCAAGTAGGAGCGCATCGCCTCGCTCACCTCGACGTGGCGCCGCGGCAGAACGCGTTCGACGACCGCCAAAAACTTCTGCTGCGTCATGCGTTCTGATGCGGAGCCTCCCCAGTCGAAGGGCGCGACGTACTTGGGTGCACGCACACCATCGAAGACGCTGGCGCCCGCGCCGATCACGGTTCCCGTATTGAGCAGGGTACCGATCGCCGTTTTGGCGTGGTCGCCGACTAGACTACCCAGGAATTGGTGTCCGGTTTCCAGGACCGCGCCCGCGATCTCCAGACGCACGGGACCATAGGTGTTCTTCAGATTTGAGGTCGTCGTGCCAGCCGCGAGATTCACCCAGCGACCCAGCACCGAATGTCCCACGAAGCCCTCGTGCGTTTTGTTGGCGTAGCCGAGCATCACGGTGGTGGACATTTCGCCATGGACCACCGACCACGGGCCGATCGCGGAGCCGCGAATGGCGCCGCCGACGAGCCGTGCGTTCGCGCCCACCCAGAGCGGTCCCTCGAGACGCGTGCCGCTGCGCACTTCGACGCCGCTTTCCAGTACCACCGGACCATTGCGCGTGTCGAACAGCACTCCCGGCTCGATGGCTCCTTCATGCACCGCCACCCAGGTTGGGTCACCGATCACGGTGCTTCCCTTGGGCACGGGATCCGAATCACCGAGGAGTTTGATCGTGTCTTCGCGTAGCAGCTGCTCGAGCGCGCCCACGAGATCATAGACGCCCCGCAACAGGACACCGTCGACGTTCGTGGCTTGCGCGTGAGCGACGGGCCCCTCCCACGTCGCGCCCGCGGGAACGGCCCATCCGACCGTGATGCCTTCGTGGATGAGCCGCGTGGGCGCGTCGGGCAGGGGGCCCGCGAGTCCGCGCGGCGCAAACGTAGACGATCCGATGACGGCGGGTCCCGCGACGGCGCGGCGTGGCTCCACACGCGGTACGCCGGGCTCGGGAAAGCCGGCGAGATGCGGCAGCGCGAAGATCGCCGTCGCTTCCGCGCCGACGAAGGTCTCCCACCGTTCGCGCACGAGATGCGCCCCCGCGCGCAGCTCCGAGAGCGGCCGGATCCCGGCAAACGGAGCCCAAGTAGGACCGTCGTCGGGATCGAGGAGATACAGCGCATGGGTCATAGGCGCTGCACCAGCGCTTTCAGCCTGTCGGCGCGCCCAGTCGGCATCACCAGGGTGTGCCCATTCGCGCACACCACGACCATGTCGTCGACGCCTTCGACAGCGATGTGCTCGTGTTCCGTCCAGACGACCGAATTACGCACGTCATCGCCCAGCGTGACATTGCCGACCGTGACGTTGCCGCGCGCGTCGCGCTTGCGCACACGCAGCAGCGCATCCCACGACCCGATATCGTCCCAGGGAAACGTGCCCGCGACGACTGCCAGACGGGTCGTCCGCTCGAGCACCGCCACGTCCACGGCGACGGGCTTCACTGCGGCGAAGAATCGCGCTGCGTCGCCGGCGTTCAGCGCGGACCATCCAGCGGCGAGCTCCTTCGCGTACGCGCCCGCCTCGCCGAGAAAACGGGCGGCGCCCCAGGCGAACAAGCCGCTGTTCCAGAGCGCGCCCCTGCGTCGCAACAACGCGGCCCGCGCGGGACTTGGCTTTTCGATGAACCGCTTGACCTTGTGGGCATCGCCTGCCGGCTTGCCCGGCACGATGTAGCCATAGCCCGGCTCGTTGCGCGTCGGTTTGACGCCGACCGTCACGAGCACGTCCTGTTCGGCGGCGACACCAAGCGCGTCTGTGGCCGCCGCGCGAAACGCGCGGTCGTCCCCAACGGCCCAATCGGCGTGCAGCGAGAGCATCGCGCCGCCGGGATCATGTTTCGCCACCCAATGCGCGGCCCACGCGAGCGCCGGCGCGGTGGAGGCGGCGCGCGGCTCAGCGAAGATGTTCGCCTCCGGGACCTCCGGGACCGTCGCGGCGACCTGCTCGACGATGAGAGGGCCCGTCAAGATGAGGATGCGCTCGGCCGGCACGAGCCCACGCAGGCGGGAGACCGCTTGCGCGAGCAACGGTCGATCACCGGTGAGCGGGAGGAGCTGCTTGGGACGCTCCGGCGTCGAGAGCGGCCAGAATCGCGTTCCCGAACCGCCGGCGAGAATCGCGGCCCACGTGCTCACTTGGGGTCGCCTTCGTTGGCGTCCCCGAACATCATGGCGATGCGCTGGCTCAGCTTGGTCGGGCTGAACGGTTTGGTGACGAGCGCGGCACCGAGGCGGCGCGCTTCGCGGAGAATCCGGTCCTCGCCTTCCGCAGTCAGGACGAGTACGGGAAGTCGCGCGGTGCCGCCCTGCTTGCGCAGATCGCGCAAGAAGTCGAGACCCGAACCGTCGGGGAGGTGCAGATCGAGCAGCAGCGCGTCAGTGGGAGGCGCGGTGCGCATCGCGATCCGCGCTTCGTCCAGCGTACGCGCGAAGCTCACGCGATACCCGAGCTGCTCGAGATACGGACGCAAGACGAGCCCGATATGCGGCTCGTCGTCTACTACGAGAAGGTGTCGAGCGGTGGTCACTGCGGACCCCCCCTCCGCTTACAGCAGCCCGGCGATGGCCGTGCGGTGGCGGCGGAGATCGAACAGGAGGGCGCCCACGTTCGTCGCCGGCTGCACCAGCACGATAAGGAGCGCATCGGCGTTGAGAACGGCAACGATCGCCAGTCCCTTGCCGAATTCGAGGACGGCGGTGGTGAAATCGCCGCGTCCCCCCGCATCGCCGAGCTGTCCCATGTGCGTGATCACGGTGGGCAGGATGGCCGCAACGCTCTCGGCGTCCACACCGTTGGCCACGCGCGAATCGATGGGCAGCCCGTCGCGGCCCACTACCACCACGGCGTCCACGCCGTTGGAACGGCTCAGGACTTCAACGACATCGCGGATGGTCGCCATACGCGCGGGCAACGTAGGATTCTGGGAAGTCGAAGTCAAGCAGTCACTATGGGTTGACCCACTCGAAGCTGGCCCTGTAAGTTCTCCACACTTCCATGCGTTACCTCACTCTGCTGTTGTCTGCCTGTGGCGCCGTCGCGGCTGCCGCGTGCGGCGATTCCACCGGCTTGCAGGCGTTCCGGACCAACGTGGTCGACACCTTCTCGCTGTATGCCCTGAGTGGTACGCCGGTCAGCAAACCCTCGGGCTACGCGATGCTGAACGGGCCGGTCCGAACCGAGCAGGTGGTGTCCTTCGACTTCGCGTTCGACATCGATACTGCTGGCCGGGCGGTGTTTCTCCCGACTGGCGCGTTGAAGCTCGGCCGCCAGTCCGGTCTCCAAATCAGCAAGCTGGCGTTCGACTCGATTCGGTTCGCGCCCACGGACAATTATCAGCTCGACAGCGCTGTCGTCGTGCATGACAGCAGCGTCGTGCTCGCGCACTCGGCCCAAGTCGCCTGCGGGAACGGTTTCTTGAGCGCCTTCTACGCGAAGCTGCGCATCCTGACCATCGACACGACCTCGACGCCCAACGGGCGGCGCATCGACTTCGAGATTCTCGCCGACCTCAACTGCGGCTTTCGCGGGCTCGAACCAGGCCTGCCGAAGAACTAACACGTGATCGACCTGAAGTTGCTGCGCGCCTCGCCCGGTCAGGTGCGAGCGGCGCTCGCCCGTCGGGGCGATCCGGGATTGACGCGGCTGCTCGACGAGATCGAAGCGCTCGACATGAAACGGCGCACGCTGACGGCGCAGCTCGACACGTTCAAGGCCGAGCGCAACGACGCCGCGAAAGCGGATGCGCTCGCCGCGAAGTCGCAGGGCGGACTGCCGGCCGCGATCGTCGTCGAGCGCAAGAAGCTCGGTGAGCGCATCACGAGTCTTGAGTCCGAGCTGCGCCAGATCGAGACGACGCTCGAGGCGAAGGCTCTTTTCGTTCCCAACTCGCCACTCAGCGATGTGCCTGATGAAGTCACTGTGTTACGAAGTTGGGGAGCTCCGGCGCCGAAAGGCGGCAAGCCGCATTGGGAGATCGCGGAGCAGCTCGGGATCCTGGACTTGCCCGCCGGCGCGAAACTCGCCGGTTCGGGATTCCCGGTGCTCAAGGGAGTGGGTGCGCGGCTGGCGCGCGCGCTCATCAACTTCATGCTCGATCTCCACACCCGCGAACACGGCTACACCGAGGTCGAGCCGCCGTTTCTGGTGCGGCGTGAAGTCATGATCGGCACCGGACAGCTGCCCAAGTTCGAAGACGACGTGTATCGCACCACAGACGATCTGTTTCTCATCCCCACCGGGGAGGTTCCAGTGACGAACCTGCACCGGGACGAGATCCTCGACGGCACGACGCTGCCACTGGGCTACGTCGCATACACGCCATGTTTCCGACGCGAAGCGGGCGCGGCGGGGAAAGACACGCGCGGGCTGCTCCGTGTCCATCAGTTCGACAAGGTGGAGCTGGTGCGCTTCTGCCGCGCGAGCGATTCGCCGGCCGAGCACGAGACGCTCACCGGGCATGCCGAAGCGGTGCTGCGACGCCTGGAGCTGCCCTATCGCGTGGCGGTGTTAGCGGTCAACGACTTCGGGTTCGCGGCGGGGAAGACCTACGATCTCGAGGCGTGGGCGCCGGGGGTCGGCCAGTGGCTCGAGGTCTCGAGCTCGAGCACGTTCACTGATTTTCAGGCGCGCCGCGCCAACATCCGCTGTCGCCCCCGTCCGGGTGAGAAGCCGGAGTTCGTGCACACGCTGAACGCGTCAGGGGTGGCGCTGCCGCGGACGATCGCCGCATTGCTCGAGACCCACCAGCAGCCCGACGGCTCGGTCGTGATCCCTCCGGCGTTAGTGCCGTATGTCGGCACTGACCGAATTGCCTAAGGGCTCGTTGCGCCGCGCGGGTCCGCCCGCGCTCATCGCCGCCGCATTGCTGTTCGGCGTGCTGTCGGTCGGGTATGCGTGGATCGTCGCGCGGCACCTTCGCAACGACGCCCGCAAGACCAGCCGGCTGCTGGGCCACGTCTTCGCCGGTTTGAACGATCCGCGCAAGGGCGCCGCCGCCGACGCGCTGCTCGCCCTCGCCGATGAAGTCCGCCGGCTCGGCATTCCCATTGCGGTGACCGACACCGCCGGCCGCGTCACGGCGCTCGACAACGCGCCATTCGGAGCCAACGCGGACGAGGTCACGCGGCGCAACTGGATCGCCGAGCTGGACCGCATCCAGCCACCGCTGATCCAGCCGGGCGTGGGCACGATCCACTACGGCGCGCTGCCGGCGGCCAGGGCGTTCGCCGGGCTCGCCGTCCTGCAAGGCGCGATGTTTCTCTGTCTCGTGTTGCTCGCGGCGTGGGCGATGCGGGAACGCGTCACGGCGGCACGCGACCGGCTCTGGGTCGCGATGGCCCGAGAGTCGGCGCATCAACTGGGGACGCCGCTGATGAGCCTCACGGGGTGGATTGATTACCTCCGCGAGAATCCGGATACCCCGGGGAGCGAGCTCATCCCCCATCTTGAATCGGACGCCGAGCGCCTGCAGCGCGTCGCCAAGCGGTTCGAGCGCATCGGCCGGCCCGCGCGACGCGAGCCGGTCGGACTGGGCACGGTCGCCGAGCGCGTCGTGGCGTACTTCCGGCCGCGACTGCCAACGCTGGCGCATTCGGTAACGATCACTCTCACGTCGCCCGGTGCCGGGCCGGTGGCGACCGGGGATCCCGTGCTGATCGAATGGGCGCTCGAGGTCGTCGTGAAGAATGCGGTCGACGCGTTGAGCGGCCGCGGAGGCCGGATCGAGGTCGAGGTCGAGAGCAGCGACTCGGTGGGTCGGGTCAGCGTCCGGGATGATGGGCCCGGAGTCGCGCCCGACATGCAGCGTCAGCTGTTCGAGCCGGGCAGTTCCAACAAGGTATCGTCGAGCAGCAACACGGCGGCCGCGTGGCGTTCCGGCCGGGGGCGGAGGGCACGGGCTCGGTGTTTGTGCTTGAATTCCCGCTGACGACATGATCGCGCCGCATCCATTGCCGTTGAATCCCGCGCAACGGGATGCCGTCGAGCATCCCGGCGGGGCGTTGCTGGTCCTGGCAGGTGCCGGCTCGGGCAAGACGCGCGTGCTGACCGCGCGCATCGCGCACCTGATCACGAAGCTCGGCGTGGCGCCGCAGCGAATCTTCGCCGTGACATTCACGAACAAGGCAGCCGGCGAAATGCGCTCGCGCATCGCCCAGCTGCTGGGTGGGGACCCGCGGGGACTCTGGATCGGCACATTCCATTCGCTGTCGGCTCGGCTGCTGCGCCGCGAAGCGCCCCTGCTGGGCTTCGGGCCGAACTTCACCATCTACGACGCGGACGACTCGGAAGCCCTGGTCAAGCGCCTGCTCGAAGCGCGGCAGCTTTCCACGAAGGTCTACCCGCCGCGCACCGTCCACGCGGTAGTTGGGGCAACAGGCCGACACGCCGCTCGTGAAGGTCGCCGGAGAGATCTTCGCCGCGCTCGGCCCCGCGCTCAAGCAGGCCAACGCGATGGACTTCGATGACCTGCTGCTGCATCCCCTGGCGCTGTTCCGCGAACATCCGGAGCGGCTCGCATATTGGCAGGACCGGTTCCAGCACGTGCTCGTGGACGAGTTTCAGGACACGAACGCCGCCCAGTATCTGCTGGTGAAGCAGCTGGCCCAGCGACACGGGAATCTCTGCGTCGTGGGCGACGACGATCAGGCGATCTACGGCTGGCGCGGTGCCGACGTGCGGCACATGCTCTCGTTTCAGAACGATTTCCCCGGCACCAAGCTCGTGCGCCTCGAGCAGAACTACCGCTCCACCCAGATCATCCTCGATGCCGCGAACGGCATCATCGCCGGGAATACGGCGCGACTCGGCAAGACGCTCTTCACGGAGAAAAAGGGCGGGGAGCCGGTGATCCTGCTGAGCAGCGCCGACGAGCGGGACGAGGCCGAATGGCTGGCCAACGAGTTCGCTCGCCGCGCCGCGGAGGACGATTTCGCCTATGAGGGCATGGCGATCCTCTACCGCACGAACGCGCAGTCCCGGCCGCTGGAAGAAGCTTTCCGCTTCCGGGGCATCCCGTATCGGCTCATCGGCGCGATCAGCTTCTATGAGCGGCGGGAGGTGAAGGATCTTCTTGCCTATCTCCGCCTGATCGCCAATCCGGCCGACGATGAGGCCTTTCTCCGGGTCGTGAACATCCCCAGGCGCGGCATCGGCGACGCGTCCCTGGCCGTGCTCGTCCGCACCGCTGCCGGCTGGCAGAAGCCGTTGCTCGAGGCGGCGGGCCGCGCGGGAGCCGTCACCGAGCTGCGGCCCAACGTGCGAGAGGCGCTCAGCGGCGTGGCGTCGCTGCTCGATCGCCTGCGCGAGGCGGTCGGGCGGGCCGATCCTGCCACGGCGCTCGAGACGATCCTCGCCATCACCGGCTACGAGCAGTACCTGGCCGAAGAAGCAGCGGAGGGGTTGGAGCGGATCGAGAATGTGCGGGAGCTCGTGGCCGGAGCCGCCGCGTGGGCCGAAGTGCAAGACGCGGACGCCGCCGAAGGCACGGGAAGCCCGGTCGAGCGCTACCTCACCCAGGCTGCGCTCGTGACCCCGGCCGACGACGACCGCGACGAACCGGGCGTCACGCTGCTGACGGCGCATATGGCGAAGGGCCTCGAGTGGCCGATCGTCGCACTCGCGGGTCTGGAGGATGGACTCTTCCCACTCGGTCGCTCGACCGAGCAGCCGGGCGGCGTCGAAGAGGAGCGACGACTCTGTTACGTGGGTCTCACGCGCGCGCGCGAAAAGTTGTATCTCTCATGGGCGCGCACGCGCTACCGCAACGGCCGTCTCGAGCTCGCGGAGCCGTCGCGTTTCTTGGACGCGCTGCCACCGCACGTCGTCGAGGAGCGGAGCACGACGCCGTCGTGGCGGCCGCTGCGCGGGTCGTCAGGTGCGATGCCGCCCCGGCCGTCGCGGCCGCGCGGCGCGGCGGCGCGGCGGCTGGTGCCGGAGCTCGGATTTCCGGAAGAGGTTTCGCAGGACGCGCCGCGCTACGTCACAGGAGAACGGGTTCGCCACCGGAAATTCGGCGGTGGCACGGTCCGCGCGGTCTCGGGCGAGGGACGCGACCTGCGCGTGAGCATCGACTTCGACGATCCGGACATCGGGACCAAGCAACTGCTCGTGGGATTGGGAAGGAGAAGGGGCATGAGTGTTTCGCGGGAGGAAGTGCTCCGCATCGCGCAGCTCGCCGAGCTGGATGTGCAGGAAGAGGCGCTGCCGGACCTCGTCGCGCAGATGTCGCGCATCATCGATTACGTCGCGCAGCTCAGCGCCGTCCCGGCGAACGGCAGCGTGAAGCCGGTCGTGCCCGGACCCGACGCCATCCGCTTCCGCACGGACGAAGTCACGCCATCCCAACTCGCGTTTGGTCCTGAGGAGTTCGCGCCTGACTTCAAGGAGGGCTTCTTCGTCGTGCCGAAGCTTGGCCAGTTCGAGTGAGTGACGCCAAAGCGGTCGCCGACCGCCTGGTGAAAGCGAAGCGCCTCAACGCGCTGCTCACCCCTCCCAAGGATCTCCGTAAGTCGCTCAACGCCCAGGCTGCCGCGGCACGTCCGACCGGCGTGCTCTACGGCATGCCGGTCGCCGTGAAGGACAACATCTGCACGTTGGAGTTCACGACGACGTGCGGCTCGCGCATTCTGGAAGGCTA
>QHTW01000133.1:10722-11279 GCA_003220955.1 Gemmatimonadota bacterium
CGCGCGTGCCGGGCGGCTCGTCCGGCGGCTCCGCCGCCCTGGTCGCCGCCGGCGCGGTGCCCGCCGCTCTCGGCTCTGAAACCGGTGGCTCGGTGCGCCAACCGGCCTCGTTCTGCGGCGTCGTCGGCATCAAGCCGACCTACGGCCGCGTGAGCCGCTACGGCCTGGTCGCGTTCGGCTCCTCACTCGATCAGATCGGCGTGTTCGGCCGCAGCGTGCACGATGCGGCGCGCGTGCTGTCGGTGATCAGTGGACGGGATCCGCGCGACTCCACGTGCGAAGATCGGGATTCGCTGCGCCTACCGACGGTGCCGGAATCGCTGCAGGGGTTCGTCATCGGCCTGCCGCGGGAGTACTTCCCGCCGGAGCTCGATCCCGCGGTGCGACGCGCGTGCGATCGGGCCATCAGATTGATGAAGGAGTTGGGCGCGGCGGTGCGTGAAGTGTCGTTACCTCATACACCGTATGCGGTTCCGACCTACTACGTCATCGCGCCGGCCGAGGCGTCCTCCAACCTGGCTCGCTATGACGGGGTGCTCTACGGGCCGCGATTCAAC
>QHTW01000134.1 GCA_003220955.1 Gemmatimonadota bacterium
GCGCGCCCAACAAATGCGCGCGCTGATCGCGCAGGACTTCCGCAACGCGTTCGACCGCGGCGTGGATCTGCTGTTCACCCCGACCGTGCCCAGTCCCGCCTTCAAGGCGGGAGAGAAGCTCGGCGATCCGATCGCGATGTACATGTCCGACATCTTCACGGTGACAGCGAACCTCGCCGGCCTTCCCGCGATGTCGCTGCCGAT
>QHTW01000135.1 GCA_003220955.1 Gemmatimonadota bacterium
TCGAGGATGAAATGATCGAGGCCGCGTACGCGCTCGAGCGGGTCGTCCCCGAGACGGACGAAGCATGAATTGGGAGACGGTCATCGGGCTCGAGACGCACGTCCAGCTGCGGACCAAGTCCAAGATGTTCTGCGGCTGCTCGACGGCGTTCGGGGCGCCGCCCAACACGCAGGTCTGTCCGGTGTGCCTGGGGTTGCCGGGCGCACTGCCCGCCGCCAACGGCGCCGCGATTGGACTCGCGGTGCGTGGCGCGCTCGCGCTGGGTTGCACGGTTCATCCCAAGAGCATCTTTGCGCGCAAGAACTATTTCTATCCCGATCTCCCCAAGGGCTATCAGATCTCGCAGTTCGATCAGCCGCTGGCGACAAGCGGGACGTTGTCGTTCGTCTCTCCCGAGCGGAGCGTCGTGACGGCGACGATCGTGCGGTTGCATCTGGAGGAGGACGCGGGCAAATCGATTCACGACCGCTTCGCGAAGGGCACCGGGATCGATCTCAATCGTTCGGGCGTGCCACTCATCGAGATCGTCGGTGGGCCGGACCTCCGCTCACCCGCGGAGGCGCGCGCCTACCTCCAGACGCTGAAGCAGCTGCTCGAGTACATCGGCATCTCTGATTGCGACATGGAGAAGGGCAGCTTGCGCGTCGATGCCAACGTCTCGGTGAGGCGAGCCGGCGAGACCGCGTTCAATACGCGCACCGAGGTAAAGAACATCAACTCGTTCGCGTATGTCGAAAAAGCGTTGACCGTCGAACGTGACCGGCAGATCGCCCTGATCGAATCCGGCGGGACGGTGACGCAGCAGACGATGCTGTACGATGCCAAGGAGAACGCGGTCCGGCCGCAACGCTCCAAAGAAGAGAGTCACGACTACCGCTATTTCCCGGAGCCCGACTTGCCGCCGCTCGTGCTGACGGCGGAGTTCGTCGCGGAACAGCAGAGTGCGCTGCCCGAGCTCCCCGCGGCCAAGCGCGATCGGTTCGTCGCGGCCTATGCGCTCAGCCGCGAGCACGCCACCGTGGTGACGAGCAACCGGGCGGTCGCCGATTATTACGAGAGCGTCGTCCGTGCCGGTGCCGAGCCGCAAGCCGCCGCGGCTCCGCGTCGCGCCTGGTGCGCTGGCGCAGGTCATCGCGCTGGTCAAAGGCGGCACCTTGAGTCATCAAGCCGCGAAGAAGGTTTTCGGCGAGGTGGCGGCGAAGGGCGGCGAACCGCGCAACATCGCCGAGGCGCTCGGCCTGATCCAGGTGGCGGACACGAACGTCGTCGCAGGCTGGGTGACGGACGTGCTCGGCGCGCACGCGCCGGAAGTCGGACGGTACAGGAACGGCGAGACGAAATTGATGGCGTTCTTCGTGGGGCAGGTGATGCGCGCGTCGAAGGGGAAGGCAGATCCGAAATTGGCGCAGCGCGTCCTCGAGGAGAAGCTCGCCGCCTCGGCCTAGCCTTCCCGCCACGGGCGCTGTGCCCGCGACTGTTTCCAGTAGTCGAG
>QHTW01000136.1 GCA_003220955.1 Gemmatimonadota bacterium
CGCATAGGGCTCGTCGAGGTGCTGGCCGTTGCGGACGACGGTATCGTGGACCATCTGCAGCGTGTCGCCCGGCATGCCGATCAGGCGTTTCACGATGTTGAGATCGGGTGTCGAGTCCTCCACCGACCGGAACACGATCACCTCGTCCCGGTGGGGTGTCCCGAACGCCGGGAGCCGGCAGCAGTGAATGCCGATGAGCGGTATCTCGAGCTCGCCGCCGAACGCCGCCTTGTTGACGAAGAGGA
>QHTW01000137.1:0-5332 GCA_003220955.1 Gemmatimonadota bacterium
GTGATTTGCTCGAGTCCCGAGCCGTCGCTGTTCACGAGATACAGGTCGAAGTTGCGGGAACGGGGATTCTTATAGTTCGAAGCGAAGATGATGCGTTTACCATCAGGGTGGAAATACGGAGCGAAGCTGGCGCCGCCGAGGTTCGTGACTTGCCGTTGATGTGAGCCGTCGGCGTCCATCACCCAGATGTCCATGCGGACCGGACGCACCAGGTTCTGGGCGATCAGCGCGCGGTAGTCCGCCGAGTCTGTCGCGGTCTGTGGATGCCAGGCCCGGTAGACGATCTGCTTGCCGTCAGGCGAAAAGAACGGACCGCCATCGTAGCCGAGGGTGTGTGTCAGGCGCTTCAGGTCCTTGCCATCCAGATCCATCGTGTAGATGTCCAGGTCGCCGTCTCGTAGCGACGTGAAGACGATGGTCTTACCGTCTGGTGATAGGGTGCCTTCGGCGTCATAGCCCGGGTTGTCGGTGATCCGCCGGGCGCCACTGCCATCCGCATTCGCGACGTAGATGTCGTAGTTGTACAACGCCCACACGTATCCCTTGGAGTAGTCGGGACGCGGCGGGCACGCCGCGCCGCCATGCTCCGTCGTCGCATAGAAAATGCGGCGGTCGTCGGCAAAGAAGTAGCCGCACGTCGTGCGGCCCTTCCCACTCGAGACGCGATGCAGGCCCGTCCCGTCCACGTTCATGACGAACTCCTGGTCGCAGCCGGAGTCCGCTGCCGTGCGTTGCAGGATGATCTGGCGTCCCGAGCGCGAGAAATACGCTTCGGCGTTTTGCCCGCCGAAGGTGAGCTGCCGGATATTACGGAGGTGCACCTCACCAGAATCGGCAGGAAGGGTCTGGAGGAGAATCGGAAGCAGCAGCGGTATCATGGGACTCGCAAGCTAGAGTCATTCAAAGCGACAGGCAATGTTAGATTATGTGCTCCAATGAATGATCCCAAAGCGCCCCGCCCATCGCGTCTGCCGTTGCTCGACGCGCTCGGCCAGATGTGCGCCGACGGCAAAGAGACGGCCGAGTATTTGTGGCAGGTCCCCAAGGATGCCGCTGCGCGGCAGAAAATCCTGGATCTCCTGACGCAGATCGGAACGGAGAGTTCAAAGCAGGGGCGGAAGGAAATGCCGCGAATCGTCGAGGAATTGAAGATCGCGGCGCAGGCGTCGCCGTCCCCGCAGCAGGTCGAGCTGCTCGTGGACGGTTTCGATCGCCTGATGAAGCTGTGGCAAGCAGCAAAGTCCGGATTGCTATGACCGAGACTGTCACGCGCGTGGGGCGCGAGCTCGATCAACTCTGCATCAACACGGTTCGCGCGCTCGCGATGGATGCGGTGCAGCAGGCCGAGTCAGGCCATCCGGGGACGCCGATGGCGCTCGCACCGCTCGCGTATGTGCTGTGGCAGCGGTATCTGCGATACAATCCTGCGAATCCCGCCTGGCTGGATCGCGATCGCTTTGTATTGTCTGCAGGTCACGCCTGCATGCTGCTGTACAGCGTGCTCTACCTCACCGGCTACGACCTCACCCTCGATGACATCAAGCAGTTTCGGCAGTGGGGCAGCCGTACTCCCGGGCACTCCGAGCACGGGGTCACGCCAGGTGTGGAGGCGACGACGGGACCACTCGGCCAGGGCGTCGGGAATGCCGTCGGGATGGCGATCGCCGAGGCTCAGCTCGCGGCGCTGTTCAACCGCCCCGGTCATGCGATCATCGACCACCACACCTACTTTCTCGCGTCGGACGGTGACCTGATGGAGGGCGTCTCGCACGAGGCATGCTCGCTGGCCGGGCATCTGAGGCTCGGCAAGCTGATCGGCTTCTACGACGACAACCACATCACGATCGACGGATCAACCGACCTCGCATTCTCCGACAACACCACGAGGCGCTTCGAGGCCTACGGCTGGCAGGTGCAGCGGATTCCGGACGGCAACGATCTGGACGCCATTGACGCCGCGATCGACCAGGCGAAACGGCTCACGGATCGGCCGTCGCTGATTATCGTGCGCACGCACATCGCCTGGGGGAGTCCGCACAAGCAGGACACGGCGGAGGCGCATGGGGCACCGCTGGGCGTCGATGAGGTGAAAGCCACGAAACAAAATTTGGGCTGGCCTTCGCTCGAACCGTTCTACGTGCCGGAGGAAGCGCTGGAGCGCTGGCGTCGCGCGAAGGATCGCGGCGCGCGGCTCGAGTCTGACTGGCAGAAGAAGTGGGCCGGATACCGCAGCGCCCATCCGGATTTTGCCTCGGAATTGGAGCGCCGGCTCGCCGGGCAGCTACCCGCGGGTTGGGATGCGGCGTTGCCAGTTTTCGGACCCCAGGACGCACAGGCTACGCGCGCCGCGTCGGGGAAGGTCTTGAATGCCATCGCCGCGACGGTCCCCGAGCTGATCGGCGGGTCAGCCGACCTCACAGGCTCGAACAACACGGAAATCAAGGGCGGGGGGGTTTTCTCGCCGGCCGCGCGCACCGGCCGGAATTTCCATTTCGGCGTGCGCGAGCACGGCATGGGCGCGGCATTGAACGGGATCGTGCTGCACGGCGGGTTCATCCCGTTCGGCGGTACGTTCCTCATCTTTTCCGACTACATGCGACCATCGATTCGCCTGGCGGCGCTGACCGCTCTCAAGCCGATTTACGTCTTTACCCACGACTCGATCGGCCTGGGTGAAGATGGACCGACGCATCAGCCGATCGAGCAGCTCGCGGCGCTGCGCGCGATTCCGAACATGACCGTGATCCGTCCGTCGGATCCAACCGAGGTGGTTGAGGCGTGGCGCGCGGCCATTGCACATCGAAACGGCCCTGTGGCTCTCGTCCTGACGCGGCAGAAGATCGCGGTGGTCGACCGGTCGAAATACGCGCCCGCCGCCGGCCTGCATCGCGGTGGCTACGTGCTGGCCGACTCGCCGCGCCCGGATGTCGTGTTAATGGCGACGGGATCAGAGGTTGAGCTGATTCTCGGCGCGTACGAGAGGCTGAAGGCCGATGGCCGGCGGCCGCGTGCAGTCTCCATGCCCTGTCTCGAGTACTTCGCCAAGCAACCGCGGGAATACCGCGAGGCCGTGCTGCCGCCCGGCGTGCCGCGGATCGCGGTTGAAGCGGCGGCGCCACAGTCCTGGTATCGCTGGGTCCCTGAAGGCCAGGGCGTCATCATGGGAATCGAACGGTTTGGAGAATCCGCGCCTTATCAGCGCATTTATCAGGGGTTCGGGCTGACGGTGGACGCCGTGGTTGCACAAGCCACCGACCTCGCCTAGGTTTCCCGAACAATGACGCCAGTCACGACGCTGATGTGTTGCCATGTTTGCCGCTCCATGTGTTGCCTGGAGAGCGGTCGATCTGGCGCGTCGGTATCCGGATGAGATGAGGTAGCAGCGGGCCTCAGGCCCCACCCAGAAACGCACCATGATCGGCCGCGACTCCACGCTTCGAGTCGCGGCCGATCGCTTATTGAGGAGGCATTGTGTCGGCACCAGTGATAGGGTTGTCGGGCAGTCCGAAGGCACCGTCGCGATCGCGCACCCTGCTCGAGCTCGCGCTCGCGGCACTCGAGCGGCAAGCTGCCGGTCCTTCCCGCCTGATCGACCTCGCTACGCTTCCGTCCGACGCCCTACTCGGCCGGCGCGAGGACGCCGCGGTGGCCGGCGCCATCCAGAGCGTACTCGATGCCGGAATTGTTGTCGTGAGCACGCCGATCTATCGCGCCACCTACAGCGGACTCCTCAAGGTCTTCTTCGACTTGCTGCCGCAAGATGCCCTCGCGCGGAAAGTCGCCATTCCGATCGCGACGGGTGGAGGGCCCAGTCATCTCCTGGCGGTCGACCACGGCCTGCGGCCGCTGCTCGCGAGCGTCGGTGCGCTGGTGGTCGCCACCGGCGTCTACGGGACGGACGCGCAGTTTCGCGCCGGCGTTCCAGAGCCTGCCCTCGTCGAGCGCATCGAACGGGCGACACTCGAAGCGGCGTCGCTCGCCTCCGGGGTGACCATATGATCGGGATCTACTACGAGCATCCGCATTGGTTCACACCGCTGTTTGCCGAGCTCGACCGCCGCGGGACGCCGTACACGCGGCTGCACGCCGAGCGCCACACGTTCGATCCGGGCGAGCGCCCGGTGTACGACCTGGTGTTCAATCGCATGAGTCCATCCGCCTGGCTGCGCGGACATGGGAACGCGGTGTTCTACACGCATCACTTTCTGGCACACCTCGAGCGCCATGGCGTGCGGGTGGTGAATGGCTCCCGGGCTTTTCAGGCCGAGACGTCGAAGGCATTGCAGCTGTCCGTGCTCCACGAGCTAGCTCTTCCGTACCCGGCGGCCCGCGTCATCAGTGATCCGGCCGACGCGGCGCCAGCGGCCGAGGGGCTCGAGTTTCCTATCGTCGTGAAGCCAAACGTCGGCGGGAGCGGTGCGGGCGTACAGCGCTTCGATAGCCCGGCGCAGCTTGCTGCGGCCGCGGCGACAGGTGGTCTCGAACTGGGCCCCGACCGCACCGCGCTGGTTCAGGAATTCATTCCGTCTGAAGAGGGCCGCATCACCAGGGTCGAGGTACTGGGCGGCCGTTTTCTGTACGCGATTCGTGTCTACTCCTCGGGCGAGACTTTCAATCTCTGTCCGGCGGACGTGTGCCAGACGACGGAGGGCGCCGAGCTGGTTCGCAGCGCCTGTCCCGTGGACGCACCCCGCAATGGGCTGCGCGTCGAGGGGTACGAGCCGCCGTCGCAAGTTGTGCGCGACGTGGAGCGCATCGCGGCGGCGTGCGGCATCGAGGTGGGCGGAATCGAGTATACGATCGATGACCGCAACGGCCGGCTCTACTACTACGACATCAACGCGTTGTCCAACTTCGTCGCCGATGCGCCGCGGGTCGTGGGATTCGATCCCTTTGCGCGTCTCGTCGACTTCCTCGAAGAACGCGGAGGGACCCGTTGATGCGCTTCGGATACTGGTTGCCGGTATTCGGCGGCTGGCTGCGCAATGTCGAGGACGAGCGCATGGAAGCCGAGTGGTCCTATGTCCGCCGGCTCGCGCGCGCGAGCGAGCGGGCGGGTTTCGATCTCACGCTCATCGCCGAATTGAATCTCAACGATATCAAAGGACCGGGCGCGCCCGCGCTGGATGCCTGGTCCACCGCCGCCGCGCTCGCCGCGGTCACTGACCGGCTCGAGCTGATGGTGGCGGTGCGGCCGACATTCCACCCACCCGCCCTGCTCGCCAAGCAGGCGGCCAACATCGACCATATCTCGGGTGGCCGGCTGTCGCTGAATGTCGTCTCGTCATGGTGGGCCGAGGAAGCGAAGCAGTACGGCGTGGAGTTCGACACG
>QHTW01000137.1:5401-10230 GCA_003220955.1 Gemmatimonadota bacterium
GCAAATACTATCGAGTCGAGAATGCGATTCTCGAACCGAAGCCCACCCGCCGGCCGCGCCCGACCCTGTACGCCGGAGGAGAATCGCCGGCGGCGAAATCGCTGATTGCCCGATCCTGCGACGGGTACCTCATGCATGGCGACCCACCGGAGCGCATCGCGGCAAAAATCAACGACATGAAGGCGTTGCGCGAGACACACGGGCTCGAGCCGCTGGTCTATGGAGTTGCCGGTTACGTCGTGTGTCGCGCCACAGAGGCCGCCGCCCGCCGTGAAATCGAGCGAATCACCGACGTCCGCCAGAATGCGGCCGGCTATGCCAATTACGAGCAGTGGCTCGCGAATACCCAGCTCGAGCAGCGGGTGAGTCTGGAAGACTACTCGGTTTCAAATCGAGGACTGAAGGCGGGGCTGACGGGAACGCCAGACCAAATCGCCGAACGAATCCGCGACTTCGAGCAGGCGGGGGTCGATCTCTTGCTGCTGCAATTCAGCCCGCAGCTCGAGGAGATGGAGCGGTTCGCCGAAGCGGTGATCCCGCTCGTCAACGAGCCATCAGCCGTGCAATGAGGCGACCGGCGTCTCGTCCCGATCGGACGCACGCCGACACCCCTGCTCCGTCGTAGCCCGCCCCCGCAATCGCCAGGGGCGGGAGCCGAGCCAGCCGCTGACGAACCTCGGCGACGTGGTCTCGATGCCCGAGCCGGTAGCGCGGCAGTCCGCGGTTCCAGTAGAACACCCGCGACCAGAGCGGCTCGCCGCGAATGCCGAGCATTGTGGCGAGCTGTGTGTGCGCGATCTTCGCCGGATCGTCGTCCGTTGGCGGGAGATAGGCCCGAAGGAGCACGTGTCCCGGCGGAGCCCGACCGTGGAACTTGGATGACGCGAAGGTGCAGGCGCGGATCTGCGCGGGCGATTCGACGACAAACCCCGACCCTTGCAACCGCTTGGTGATCTGCGCGTCGTGATACGCCAGCGACACTGTGATGCTCGGCACGTACACGACGTCCGCCAGCGCGCGCCCGTGCGCGACGCCAACCGCCTCCAACAGGCGACCGGCGGCGTAGGCGGGCAGAGCGAGCACGACGCCGTCCGCATCGTGGGCTGAGCCACCCGTGATCGCCAGGTGCCAGCGTTGGCGTTCGGAGACCAGGCCCGCCACTCCCTGCGCGAAGCGCACTACGCCGGCGAGCCGCTGCGCGAGCGCCGCGACCGGCTCCGCCATCCCTCCGGCGAAGCTCCGAAACCCCGCGGCGACGTCCGCTTTCGTCGCCTCGATGCCCAACAACGCTGCGGCGCGACCTTCATCGAGGGGCGCCAGCTCCTTCCCATTCCACAGCGCCGTCCCACGCGCCTGCTGGTTGACGAGACGATCTGCGATGCCCAGCTCAGTCGCGAGCGCGGGTAGCTCAGGCTCCCCCGCGAGAAAGCCGTCGGGTCCGCCCTCGACGATGAACTCCTGCACGTGCTCGGTCACGATCATGCCGCCCGCCCGGCGCTCGCTTTCCAGCACGGTGACGTCGCCGACACCTACACGCGCTAGTTCCCACGCGGCGGCCAGCCCGGCGATTCCGGCGCCGACGACGATGACCTTCACAGCCACCCTCGCTCGGCTGCCGCCTGTTTCACGACCTGCGCGACGGCGGCGACGAGGCCGGGATCGTCGTTCAAGGACGCCGTGCGTTCGAGCTGCACGCCGAGCCGCTTGGCGAGTGCCTGGTATTCGATGTCGATGTCGTACAGGATCTCGACGTGGTCGCAGACGAAGCCGATCGGCACGAGCAACATCGCGTCAACCCGTTTCTCGCGAGCCAGCTTAGTGATCTGCTCGGCGGCGTCCGGGCCGAGCCACGGCTCGTTGGTCGCACCCGCGCTCTGGTAGGCGAAGTGCCACTCGCCCAGCTCGAGTCGTCGCGCGACTTCCGCGGCGCTCGCCTTCAGTTCCTCCGGGTACGGGTCGCCCGTCGCGAGAATGCGCTCCGGAAGGCTATGAGCGGTGAAGATGACCTGCACCTCGGAGGGCGTCGAGAAGCGTTGCAGCGCCTGCCGCACGCGATTCGCCATGGTATCGAGAAACTCAGGCTGTTCCCACCAACTCCGCACCAGCGCGACCTCGAGCGGCTCGCTCTCATGCGCCGCCTCCAGCAGCTTTTTTTCATACGCACCGACCGACATGCCGGAGTAGTGGGGTGCCATGACGACACCCACAACGCGCCGGCCGCCGGCTCGTCTAATCTGCGCGACCGTGTCCTTGATGTAGGGATGCCAGTGCCGCATCCCCACATAGGTGCGAAACCCCGTTCCGAGCGCCCGCCCCACGCCCGCCGCCTGGGCGCGTGTGTGCTGCAGAATGGGGGAGCGTCCACCGATGCGCGCGTAGCGCGCGCGGATCTCTTCGACGAGCTGCGGCTTGGTGGCGCGCCCGCCGCGAACGTCCAGGAGATACGGCTCCACCTCCGCCAGATTGCCGGGTCCTCCGTACGCCATGAGCAGCACGGCGAGCTGGTCAGCCGCCATGCACCAGATCCACGACCGCGCGTACCGCCGCGACATCGGCCTCGGGCAGCACGCCGTGGCCGAGATTGAAAATGTGGCCGGCGCGACGCCCCGCGCGCGCCAGGATGTCGCGGACCTGGCGCGAGCGCTCGCCAGCGGGGGCTAACAGCGCCGCCGGATCGAGATTGCCCTGGATCGCCCGATCGCCGATGCGCGACCACGCGGCGTCGAGCGGGATTCGCCAATCGACGCTGATGACGTCGCCGCCCGCGGCCGCGAAGTCTTCGAGGAATGTGGCGGTCCCGGTGCCGAAGTGAATGAGCGGCACGCCCGCTTCCCTGGCGAGCGTGAGCGCCTTACGACTGTGCGGCTGCACGTAGGTACGGTAGTCGTCGGGCGAGAGGCAACCGACCCAGCTATCGAACAACTGCAAGGCCTGCGCGCCGGCGCGCGCCTGGGCCGCCAGGAACTTCCCGACCAGATCTGCCAGCTTGCTCACCAAGAGGTGCCAGGCGTCGGGTGCCTGGTACATGAGCTGCTTGGTCTTGGTGAACGTGCGGCTGGCTCCGCCTTCAATCGCGTAACTCGCCAATGTGAACGGCGCGCCGGCGAACCCGATGAGCGGCACGTCCGCGGGCAGGGCGCGACGCGCCAAGCGAATGGCGTCGAGCACGAACCCGAGCTCAGCCTCCACATTGAACGACGGCAGCCGCTCGACATCCGAGGCATCGCGAATCGGGCGCTCGATGACGGGACCCTCCCCGGTTGCGAACCGCAAACCGAGGCGGAGCGGCTCGAACGGCAGCAGGATGTCGGCGAAGATGATCGCGGCATCGACGCCGAGCCGCTCGATCGGCTGGAGCGTGACGGCTGCGGCGAGCTCGGGGTGATGGCACAGGTCGAGGATCGAGTGACGCCGGCGGAGCTTGCGGTACTGCGGCATATATCGCCCCGCCTGCCGCATGAACCACACCGGAGTGACGTCGGTACGCTCCCGACGGCACGCGTTAAGAAATCGCAGCTTCGCGGGCCTCGTGAGCGATCAGGATGGTGTCGCCGTCCAGTTTTACCTGGAACGCCGCTACAGGGTGAACGGGCGGACCACCCAGCACGCGGCCGGTCTCGAGCGAAAACACGCCCTCGTGCCACGGGCACGTCACCGCGCAGCGCGCGGCATCGACCGTGCCCTCGGATAGGCTGGCGCGCGCGTGCGTGCAGCGGTTGGCGATGGCGTAGACGGTGCCGTTCACGTTGAACAGCGCGACCGCCTCATTGGCGGCATACACGCGTTTGGCGGTGCCGGGCGGCAGCTCGGACAGACTGGCGACGGGCGTGAAGCCGTCGGCTCTCGCGGGACGCCGCGCCACGGCCTCCGCCGAGCCCGCGCCGCCGAGCGTATCGAGCATGTCCCATAGGGACATCTGGACGCAGGTGAATGTCGGCGTGTCCCGCAGTGTGTACGACGACGCCTCGCTCTCGCGCAGCTCCATCACCAGATCGAGAAACTCGCCGGGATTGTCACCCTCGAACGCGACGATGAACTCCTGGTCGTCGAGGCCGTAGGAGTAGGTCGTATTCAAACGAATCGCGGGGTACTTGCGGCCGACGCGGACGTGCTCATCCATCATCCGCTGGCGTTCCGGCTTTGGCAGCGCGTACCAGGGGCGAGTCTTGATGAACGGATAGACGAACAGGTACTTCGCCGCACTGGGCTGAATGACGAGGCGCTGCTCCTGATTGGGATCTGCCGGAAACTCGTAAATCGATCGCCGCGTCATCGCGAGGTAGCTGTACGGGATGGACAGATAGGCGCCAAGATCGGTGCGGTTCAGCGCCGTTTGGAGCTCGACGAGCGCATCGAGGTCCTCGGCCACCTGCCACAACAGGAAGTCCGTGTCGCCACGAATTCCCACGAGGCCGTACGGCCGCAGCAACAGCCGGCCGTTATAGCGCTCCAACGTCTCGCCGAATTCCATTTTCGCCGAGGCCTGCCGCTCGGCCGTCAGGCGCCGCCAGGCGGGGTCGAGCCTATAGAACGCGTATCGAACGACTTGCCGTTTTTCCGAAGCCATGCGCGGGAATCTAACGCGGCGCCCTGCTCGCTGCTTTCTGGTCGCGCCAATATGCCTTGACGACGCGATACGTCAGCCAGCCAAAGACGCCCAGCGGGAGCCCCACCATGACCAGCGAGCTGAAGAAATAGATCAGGTCGATGTGCGGATTCATCGGCCGATGAAGCGTCGCAGGTGACGCAGGTAATAGGTGAGACCCGCGCCCAGCGCCGCAAACGCGAGACCCAACGCCATCTCCCCGCGCCACAACGACCAGAGCGCG
>QHTW01000311.1:0-500 GCA_003220955.1 Gemmatimonadota bacterium
CGCGACCTGCGGCCCGCCCGGGATGTCGTCATGCTCATCGATCAGGCGTCCGAGGACGACCCGTGCGCCGAGCAACGGAAGGGTGTGGGCGGAAACCTGGGCAGTGCGTGCGCGTTCCGGGCCGTCAGGACCGATCAGGTTCGCACCGCCACGGCGGTAAGCCCCCAGGCCGTCGATGGTGCGCGCCTCGCGGCCGAAGAAGAACCACGCTCCTTCCGAAACGTCCCATTCAGTCCCGGGACCGACTTTTGGTACCGAGCTCTTGAGTTGCACGAGACGGTTGGCGTCGGGATACGGGAGCGGATCCAGCACGACCCGTTCGAGAGCGGTATAGACGGCCGTGCTGGCGCCGATGCCGAGCGCGAGTGTCAGTATGGCGACGACCGTGAAACCGGGACTCTTCGCGAGCGTACGCACCGCGTAGCGCAGATCTTGGAGCATTCTGTTTATCACTCGGTCCTCAACGCGATCATCGGATCGACGCGCGACGCGCGCCGGGC
>QHTW01000311.1:576-2312 GCA_003220955.1 Gemmatimonadota bacterium
CAGCAGCGAGCTCAGCACGCGTCCGGCCACCAGGCCCGCCAGCGCCCCGAGTGCCGCCCCAAGCGCCGCGACCCGTACGCCGTGTGAGACCATGAGCCGCTGTACGTCCCACCGCTGCGCGCCCATGGCGACGCGCACGCCCATCTCATGCGTCCGCTGCGTCGCTACATAGTTGAGCACGCCATATAGCCCCACCGCTGAGAGCACGAGTGCGAGCAACGCGAAGCCGGCAAACATCGCGCTGCCGAGACGCCATGGGCGGATCGACGGAGCGAGCAGGTCGGCGAGCGGGGTCACCGACGCAAAAGGCAGATTCGGCGCCGTTTCTTGAATCGCAGCGCGGACCGGCGCGATCAAGTCTGCCGGCCGCCCGTGCGCCCGCACGACGAGGGCGGTGATGTATCCGGTCGAGTCGCCAGAGAACGGAACGTAGAAGATCATCGATGCGGCTTCGACAGCTCGGAAGCGCCGCGCGTCCGGCACGACGCCGATCACTGCAGCGCAGGTCTTCTCGCTCGCCACGAAGCATTTGCCGATCGCATTTTCCCCGGGCCAGAGCAGCCGAGCCATCGTCTCGTTCACGATCGCGACCGAGCTCGAGCGGTCGGCGGAGGTGAACGCGCGACCGCGCATCGGCGTCCCCATTGCCGCGAAGTAACCAGGCGTGACCTGCTGGCAGTAGGGCCCGCCGGTCGAGAGCTGCGGGATCGAGTCACGGCCCGGGACAGACACCCAGCAGCCGTGGGCCGATTCGAGTGGGTGGGCGACGGTAGCCGCGGCGGCCTCGACACCCGGCAGCGCCTCGAGACGCGTCAATATCTGGAGATGAAGGGCGTTGATCTGTGCCGGGGAATATCCGGCAGCCGGCAAATCGATCGTCGCGAGCAGTGTCCGCATGGGATCGAAGCCAAAGTTCTGCCCCTCGACGTTCCGCAAGCTCCGCGTGAAGAGGCCGGCCCCGATGATTAGCACGACCGTCAGTGCGACCTGCGCTACGAGCAACGCGGACCGCAGGCCCGAACGCTGATAGCGTCCCTCAGCGGCCCCCGCTTTGAGCGCCGGCGTCAGGTCACGACGCCCGAGCTGCCAGGCTGGAGCACCCGCAACTATGCCGGTGAGCAACGCGACCGCGGCCGTGAACGCGACCACCCGAGCGTCGAGCGGTTCCGTGAAGGCGGGAGTGTCCGGCAGGAGAAACGCGCGGATCAGCGGTCCCGCCCACAACGTCACGAACAGCGCCGCGATCCCTCCCGCGAGTGCCAGCACGAGACTTTCGGTCAGAACCTGCCTTGTCAGCCGCCACCGCCCCGAGCCGAGCGCAAGCCGGATTGCGATCTCGCGCTCGCGCTGCAGCGATCTCGCGAGCAGCAGGTTCGCCACATTCGCACACGCAATGAGGAGCACGATGACCGCGACCGCGGCGAGCCAGACGGACACCTTGGCGTTCTGCGATATCTCGGGTCCGCGCGCCTCTTGCACCGGCCCGAGCACGACAACCGCATTGGAGTCCCGACCCGAGTACACATCGTCCCCACGCAACACGAGCGTTGCCTGTCGCGCGGCGGTCGCCGCTCCGCCGCTGCCGACCCGGCCGATCATCTGAAGAAAGTAGGAGCCACGGTTCATGTAGGAGGGACCCATGAGCTCGGGCGTGGCGACCGCGATCGGCACCCACGCGTCGACATTCTGCAGGTCCACGCCGGTAAACCGTTCCGGTGCGACGCCGATCACGGTGT
>QHTW01000311.1:2533-5007 GCA_003220955.1 Gemmatimonadota bacterium
CGTCGCGAATCGCTGTATACAGCGGATAGCCGGTAGTGCTCGACGTCGCCAGTCCGAACGGTGGGAGATTTCTGCGGACGTAGAGTCGCACAACCCGCCCAGGCTCCTCGATGTGGGGCGGTGCCCGAAACAGCAGCGTGTCCACAACCCCGAAGATCGTGGCGTTCGCGCCGATGCCGAGGGCCAGGCAAATGACCGCGGCGGCGACGAGCCCCGGACTGCGGGCGAATGTGCGCAGGGCGTAGCGCAGGTCCTGCACGAGCGCGTCGATCATTCGTACCGCAACGCCTCCATCGGATCGATCCGCGCCGCCCGGCGGGCCGGGACATAGGTGGCGAGCATCGCGATCCCGCCGAGTACTAACGCCGCGCCGATGAACGTGACGGCGTCCAGCGTCGAGACGCCGAACAGCATCGTGCGCAGGGCGCGCGTCGCCAGCGCGGCGCCCGCCATCCCGAGCACCAGGCCGCCGATTACGAGCAATAGGTTTTCCCGCAGCAGCATGCCCACGACCTCGGCGGGCCTGGCGCCGATGGCCATGCGCAGACCCAGCTCCCTCGTGCGCTGGGTCACCGCGTACGCCGTGATGCCGTAGATCCCAATCAAAGCAAGCAGCACCGCCAGCGCCGCGAACAACGTGAGCAGCGTCATGCTCAGCCGCCGCGCCGCGGTCGAGCGCGACAACGCCTGATCCAGGCTTATGAGATCGCCGATCGGCTGTTGGGAATCGACCTGCCGCACGGCGTCGCGCACGGCGCCCACGAGCGCCAAAGGCGAGTGCTTGGCCTTGAGCACGACCCACATCTCGGGGACGCCCGGCGGCCGGGGCGCCTGCAGCTGCGGGAGGTAGAGCTCACGCATGGGTGTCGCATCGAGCGACTCGTATCGAATGTCCCCGATGGTACCGATGATCGTCGCGTCGTAACCACCACCACCGCCCGGCCGCCGCAGCGGGAAGACCTTCCCCACCGGGTCCTGCCCCGGCCACAGCTCGTCGGTGAGCCGCCGGTTCACAATGACGACCTTCGGGGCATCGGCGCGGTCCTGCGGTGTGAAGTCGCGGCCCCGGAGCGGGATGCCCATCGCCGCGAAGTAGCCCGGACCCACGACGCTCAGTCGCGCCGCGAGGAACTCCTCGGTGGCGTCGGGACGAATCCGCCGTGGATCAAATGCCAGGATGTTCACTCCGCCCGCGAGCGGCAGCGGGAGGCGCGCAACGCTGACGTCCGCCACGCCGGGATTGCGCGCCAGGGCGTAGCGCGAGGGCGTGAGCCGGATGCGCGCCGCCAGCACGTCGTGCGTGTCGTAGCCGGGATCCACCGACGTCAACCGCACGAAGGTCGTGATGAGCAGCCCCGAGCCCACCAGCAGCACGAGCGCGAGCGCGATCTCCGCCACCACCAGCCCGTTCTGCGTCCTGTGGCGCCGGCGCGAGCCCGTCGTGGCGCCGCCCTCCTCGCGCAGCACCTCTTCCACGCCGGCGCCCGCCGCGCGCAGCGCCGGCAGCAGTCCGAACGCCAGGCCAGTCACGAGCGAAACGACGAGGGCGAACCCGAGTACCAAGGGGTCGATCCCGATCTCGTTCACGCGCGGCACGCGCGGCCAGACAGCGAGCATGGCGGCGAGGCCCCAGCGCGCCAGCAGCACGCCTGCCGCCCCCGCGATGAGCGCCACTACCACGCTCTCGGTCAGGAGCTGCCGCACCAGCCGCGCGCGATCGGCGCCGAGCGCCCGTCGCACGGCGATCTCCTTCCTGCGCTCGGTGGCGCGCGCCACGTACAGCCCCGCCGCGTTGGCGCAGGCGATCAACAGCACCAGCCCCACCGCGCCGAACAGCACCAGCAAGGCAGAGCGGACGTTCTCCACACCTTCCACCTTCAGTGGATCAATGAGGAACACCCGCTCGGCATCGCCGCTGCGCTGCGCGATCACGCCTGCGTCGGCGCGCGCCTGCGCGAGCGTGGCGCCCGCCGCCAGGCGTGCCACGGACTCGAAGGCGTACAGCTGGCGGTTGAACTCGAGCTGCGGATGGGAGCGCAGCGCCTCGCCCAGCGGCACCCACAGCTGGGTATCCTCGTTGGGGAACACGAAGCCGCGCGGCATGACGCCCACAACCGTGAAGCTCTGGCCGTCGAGGTTGATCACGCGGCCCACAATGTTGCTGTCGCTGCCGAATGCCGTGGCCCACAGGCCGTAGCTCAGCGCGGCGAGCTGATCGTGCAGCTCGGCGCCGGTGAACCCGCGCCCGATAGCCGGACTCACGCCCAGCACGCCGAACAGGTTGGGCGAGACGACCGTGGCGGCCAGCTCGCTCGCCTCGTCGCGGCCCGCATAGTTGTAGCGCGCGTACGTATACGCAGCTACACCGGCGAAATCCTTGGTGAGTGCCTGTAACTGTTGAATGTCGGGATAGGACATCGCATTCCCGAAGATGTCCTTGCCCGGTCCCGGCACCTTCGTGTCGAGCGACACCA
>QHTW01000138.1:0-8509 GCA_003220955.1 Gemmatimonadota bacterium
GAGTGGTAGATGCCGTCGGGCCCGTCGAATCCGATGCCGCCCGCCGGAATGCCGAGGTGATGATAGAAGCCCGAGAAATCAGAGCCGCCGCCCAGATTGCCAAACGTCAGCGCCGTCGTGTCGCCATTCTTGGACTTGAGCCAGACGTCGTAGACCGTGCCCGGGCCTACCGGATCGGACACAGCCTGTGCCGCCGCGCGGAGGAGCGGTTTGAGCGACGGCGACCCGCTGCCGCCGAAGTTTGGCCCCGAGAACGTCCCGTCTTCGTTGATGTACGCGACGACGTGGGCGCGGAGCGTGTCTTCCAGCTCTTCCACCCACTCCGTCGAGCCGATGAGGCCCCACTCTTCCGCGTCCCAGGTCGCGAACACGACGGTGCGCGCCGGCCGCAGGCCGTCGCGCGCGAGCGTCGCGAAGGAGCGCGCGGTCTCGAGGACACAGACGCTGCCGCTGACATTGTCGCGCGCGCCCGGTCCCCAGGCGTCGCGATGGCCGCCCACGACGACCCACTCATCCGGCCAGCGCGCGCCGCGGATCATCCCGATCGTGTTCCAGATCTTGTGAAAGCCGCGCGCGCCGCGCTCGGTCTTCACATGCAACCGTGCGCGCGCCGGGCCCGGGCCGACGTGATAACGGAATGGCAACGCGCCCTGCCAACTCTGGGGGACCGACTTGCCTGCCATGGGCTCGAGGAAGCGCCGCGCGTTGCCGTAGCTCACCGGGATGATCGGAATCTTCGGGATATCGAGTGAATCCTCCGGCAGGCGGCGCGCGCCCTCGACGGACGACCAGCTCGGCGTCGTGGGATCGCCGTTGCCGTTCATCATGCTGCCGCGCTGGATGCCGTCGGCGTTGCGCATCGGCCCCTGGGGGTAGACGTCGCCCCGGAAGTAGCCGTCCTCCTGCGGATCGGAGTAGACGATCAATCCCACGGCACCGCGCTTCTGCGCCTCACGCGCTTTGATGCCGCGAAAGGAGCGGCCGTAGCGCGCGATGGCAATCTTGCCGCTCACGCTGACCCCGAGCGAATCGAGCGTCTTGTAGTCTTCGATCAGGCCGTAATTGACGTAGACGACGTCGGCCGTGACGTCACCATCGCCCGTGTAACCATTGAATGGCGGGATCTGCGGTCCGCCCGTGACGGGCTCGACCAGGTTGAGCCGCACCGGCCTGGCACGCGGACCAGTGATAATCCACGCGGCTACGGTATCGGGTTGCGGGATGAAGACGGTGTATTCCTTGCTCCATGCCTCGATCCCCCACGACTTCATCTTGTCCAGCACGTAGTCGCGGGTCGTCGCCTGCGCCGGTGTGCCCGCCATATGGGGCGCCGCAGAGAGGTCGCGCGACATTTGGCGGACGCTGGCGGTATCGGGGATGGCGATGAGACGTTGCTCGAACGACTGAGCGGTTAAGCGGTTCGGCGGTCCGGCGGTTAGCAGGACCACGCTGGCGATTGCCAACCGCCAAACCGGCCAACCGCTCAACCGCCATTTCGTGGTGCTCACAGGTTTCTCCCAGTCAACAGCTTCCGTGAACAAGCCGCGCTCCAGCTGCTGGGTAACGTAGCTCATGCGCGCGGGTTCAGGATCTGCTCGATCCGGGCCTGCAGGTCGACGATATGCGCCCGCGTGGCGCGGTCCCCTGCGCGTGACAAGGCGGTGCGCAGCGTCCCCTGCAGGTCTACCAACTCGAGTCGTGCCTGCGCACGCGCATCCGCCGGGCGCGGCGGCGGCGGCGTGAAGCCGGGGAACGGCGTAAATCCTGGGGATGGTGGCGTCACGAGCGGCGTGTTGATGAGCCGCTCCATCTGATCGACGAACGCCCGCTGCAGATTGCGCCGGTACCCGTCGACGCGCACCGACCCACCGCCGAACTCCGCGAAAACACCTCGCCGCACATCCCCGAACAGGGCCGGGATCGTGTAGGGGCTGGGCTGCGTCGCCTGTTGTTCCGCCAGGCGTGACAGCCGCGCGTCCTGGAAAAGCATGGTCAGCACGGCGGTCTGGCGCGCGCGCACCCGCTCGACGAAGCCGGTCGGCTCGATACGCCGCAGGATCTCGGGATCGAAGAAGAATGACGGCGTGGTAAACACATTCTCGTTCAGGAACTGTACGGCCTCGGCCTGTTTGGCCCGCGGGACGGGCTGATACACCGTGCCCGACTGGCCGGCGTATTTCGTGAACTGATACACACCGCCCACGACCACGGCGACGTGGTTCATCTCGCGTGCCCACTGGTTGATGAGCTCGCCGTACATGTCGTCGAGGCGGTCGTAGTTGTCGAGCCTGGCCGTGGTCGTGGCAGGAATGAGCATCGGGACGAGACGCTTGATGTTGCGGACGCCGTAGCCGCTCGCCTTCACCGGATCGTCGCCCAGCGCCTCGGTGATGATTCGCGGATCGACTGGCTCACCGTCGCCGATCCACCGGAAATACGGGTTCGCATCCTGGAGCCGGGCGAGCGAGTCGAGGACGGGGCGCTCGGCGTCCGGTGAGGGAGCCGCGGCGATGCGGCGGTAGCCCCAGTTGATCGCAAAGTCGTCGTACGGTCCGATGCCCTGCATCAGACATGCGCTGTCGCCCGGCTGCGCCACATAGTTGTAGCGCGCGTAATCCATGATCGACGGGCTCGTGCCTTTCATCCGGCAGGTGAAGGACCGGCTGCGGAGCGAGTCGACGGGATAGTAGGTCGACGCGACCATGTTGTGCCGCAGGCCCAGGCTATGCCCGACCTCGTGCGTCGCGACGTAGGCCAGCATCAGGCCCATCAGCGAATCGGGGAGCGGCAGCTGCCGGGCGCGCGCGTCGGCGGCGCCCGCCTGGGTCCAGTACCACGCCTCCACGAGGCTCGCGACGTTGTGGTAGAAGCCGATGTTGGCGTTCAGGATTTCGCCCGAGCGCGGGTCGCTGAGCCGGGGCCCGTAGGCGTTCTCAATCGTGGAGGGCAACCAGCGAATGGTCGAGAGGCGCGCATCGTCGAGATCGAAATCGGAATCGCTGGCTTCAGGCAACCGTGCCGTAATCGCGTTACTGAACCCGGCGGCTCGGAACACCGGCTCCCACATCTCCACGCCCTTGATCAGCCATGGCACCCATTTCGCGGGCGTGGCGGGATCGATGTACCAGACGATCGGCTTGCTGGGATCCGAGACGGCCGCGGTCGGATCCTTCGGCTCCAGCCGGTAGCGCTGGATGAAACAGCGGCGGGGACCGGGCACGCGATCCTCGTCGTAATCCTCAAATGACAGGTTGAAGTAGCCTACCCGATCGTCGCAGAGCCTGGCCATCATGGGTTTGTCGGGCAGCAGGACCATCGAGTAGTTCATCAGCATCGTGATCGAATTGAGCGAGCGGTTCGGCGGGTTGCCGGCGGGACCCGGTACCGAGTCCACCTCGAACGTCTGCAGCGCGCTCACCTCGATGTTACGCGGGAACGAGCGGGCGCGATCGATTACGGAGCGCGCCGGATCCATGCGGCGCACCCGCACGCCCGATTGCCGCAGGTTCAGCTCGGCGACATCCGTGGTGAAGAGCTTGGTCACCTCGATCACGGCGTTGCTGTCGGGCAGGTGCCACGAGGCGACGTCGAAGCTCATGATGATCGGCGCGATATTGGACAGCCGCACGGCGCGAGCGACGGGCTGCGTGCTATCGGCGCGCATCGCGTACGACACGATGCGGAGAAAGACCTTATTCCCCATCCGCTCCCACACGACGATGCGGTTGCTGATCTCTTCTCCCGCGTACCGCACCCCGCGGATCGTGCCGCGCTGGTCGGCCACGAGGAGGAACTCGCGCCCGAACATCGCTTTCGGAATTTCGTAAAACAGTTTTTCGTCGGTCCGATGAATCGTGAAGACGCCGGAGTCCGTTTTTGCGCCCGCCGTAATGACCTGGTTGTATGGCTTTGGCGCCGTCGCGTCCGGCGCCTGTTGGCGGCCGGTTCCCGCGGCGGTGTGTGATGTGTCTTGATGCCCCGGAACGGGGGTTGGGGCTTGATGGGCAGGCGCGGTGGCATGAGCGCACGCCGCTACGCCGAGGACACAGATTACCGGGATCACAGTCGCTGGACGCATCGGATGCTACCTTGGGATGTGTGAAAGAACCGGGAGATTAGGCCGTGCAATCCAATCCGTCTAGAGGCATGTTGAGGGCATGACGAAGAGCCTCCGCGTGTTGATTGCCATCGTCATCATGGCGGCGATGCTCTACGGAGCCGCGCTTACGCTCGCGCTCACGGGGAATGTCGGTTCCGCGACCGCCATCGTAGTCGTGATCGTCGGCGCGCTGCTGCTGCCGATCGCGTTATTCATTTTGCGACGCCGCGTCTGGAGTCCACTCAACGCGCTGGGCAAAGGGATTCAGCGCGTCGCCGAAGGGGATCTGACGGCCCAAGTCACGGTCAGCCGCGACGATGAGTTGGGCAAGATCACCGCGCACTTCAATCACATGACGCGGGTGCTGCGCGATCGCGCCGAGGAACAGGGGCGCTTTGCGGCGGCGGGCGAGCTGCTGGGCGGCGTCGCACACGAGGTCAACAACCCGCTGATGGCGATCGCGAGCCATGCCGAGCTGCGGCTGGCGGACGCGAACCTGTCGGCCGAGCAGCGCAACGAGATGCAGAGCATCCTGCGGCAGGCCCAACGAGCCGCGAAGCTGCTGCGCGGGCTGCTCCGTTTCGTGCGCGCGGGTGAGAAACGCACGGCGACGGTGAACATGAATGATGTGGTCCGCAGCGCGATCGATCTGGTCTCCTACCGCTTCAGCATCGACGAAATCTCGATCGAAGGGCGGCTCGACCCCGAGCTCCCCACGGTCGTCGGGGATGCCAATCGGCTGGAACAGGTCATCGTCAATCTGTTGAGCAACGCGCTCGATGCCTTGCGCGGCGTGAAACCTCCCCGCCGGCTGATCGTCGATTCCTTCACCGACGACACGGGCGGCCGGGTCTGCGTGACGGTCACCGACAACGGTCCCGGGGTGGCGCTGGAAATCGCGTCGCGACTGTTCCGCCCCTTCGCGAGTACGAAGGGAGTACGCGGCACGGGGCTGGGTCTCTACATCTCCCGCCAGCTGGTGCGCGAAGCGCAAGGGGAGCTCGATCTGGTGAAGCATTCCGAGTCCGGCGCGCGATTTCTTGTGTGGCTGCCCAGTGCGCGCGAGCCGGTCCCCACGGCGCCGGTTGTGGCTCCGCAGCCGCCACCTGCGTCCTCGGCGCAAGGCACGCTCGCGGGGATACGCGTGTTGCTGGTCGACGATGAGGAGCTGATTCGCCGGCCGATGGCGCGGTTCCTGGGGAAGCGCGGCGCGGAGATCAAGGAGGCGGGTGATGGCCTCGCCGCGCTCGAGCGCTTGGCCGAGGGGTTCGAGCCTCACGTCATTCTCGCGGACCTGCGGATGCCGAAGATGGACGGCGCCGAGTTTTACGAGCATCTCCAGCAGCAGCGGCCGCCGCTCGCCGAGCGGGTCATGTTTCTGTCGGGAGACATCACGCATCTCGCGGGGCGCGGGCTGGCGGAGGTGCCGCGCGACCGCGTGCTGGTGAAGCCGGTCGAGCTGGCCGAGCTGGAGCGGCGGATTGCCACGTTCGTCCGGGAGAAGGCGGCGTAACATGCTGGTCGTGGTCGTGCTGTTTGCGACCGTGCTGCTGCGCGCCGCCATCGTGACGACGTTCGTCTATCTCATGCTTCCCGCCCAGCGCACGTGTCCGCGCTGCGGAGCCGAGCTCGCGCTCATCCACCATTCGGTGCTGCGCTGGGTGCTGCCCGCCGTCCAGCACCGCTGGTGTCTCGATTGCGGGTGGAGCGGCGTCGTGCGCGTTCAGTCGCGAGTGATGAGGCGGGCGGCGCGTTCGTAGAAGAAATAACGAAGAGCTTGTTGCGGAAGCCGATCAGCTGGATGATGTGAATCCCGAGCCACATCACCCACGCCACGAAGCCGGTGGCCTTGATGCCATAGACGTTCGCCACCGCCGCATTGCGGCCGATGGTGGCGAGCGTGCCCTGATCGCGATACCGAAACGGCTCGAGCGGCTGGCCACGCAGCTGGCGCGTGATGTTGCGGGCCACAAACCGCCCCATCTGGATCGCGACGGGCGCGACCATCGGCAGGGGCTCACCGTTCTGTTCCTGATCGGCCGCATCACCGATGATGAAGACGTTCGGATGCCCGGTCACCTGAAGTGTGGGCTCGACGGGGATGCGGCCCTGCCGGCTTGCGGGGAGACCGAGTGTGGCGTTGAGGGGGGACGCGCGCACGCCGGCGGCCCAGATCACGGTCTGTGCCGGGATAACCTCTCCGCTCTTGAGCCGAATCTCCTTCCCGTCGTAATCCGCCACCTGCGCGCCGAACCGGACGTCGATCCATTTCCGCCACAGTGTCTTGACCGCCGCCTCGCGCAGCCGCTCCGGCAGCGCGGCGAGCAGCTTGTCGGTGGCTTCGAGCAGCAGGATCCGGACATCCTTGATGTTGAGCCGCGGATAGTCCTTCACGAGCACCAGACGGATCAATTCGGAGAGGGCGCCCGCCATCTCGACGCCGGTCGGTCCACCACCCACCACGATGAACGTGAGCAGCGTGCGACGCTTTTCGGCATCGGACTCGAGCATCGCCTGCTCGAAACAGGTCAGCACGTGATTGCGAATCGCGATCGCGTCGGGGATGTCCTTGAGTCCCAGGCCATGGCGGTGCATCGACTCGAGCCCGAAGAAGTTCGTCTCTCCACCCGGAGCGAGAACCAGGTAGTCGTAGCTGATCGGCCCGCCGCTGGTCTCGATCCGCTTCGCGGCAAAGTCGACGCGTGCCACGTCCACCATGCGAAAGTCGAAGTTTTTCTGGCCGCGCAGAATCGCCCGCGCGGGTCGCGCGATCTCCTCGGGCTCGAGCCCCGCGGTCGCGACCTGATAGAGCAGCGGCTGGAAGAGGTGGTAGTTGTTGCGATCGACCAAGACGACCTGCACCGGGGCGCGGCGCAACGCCCGGGCGGCATTCAGCCCCCCGAATCCCGCGCCGACGATGACGACCGTTGGCGTCACTGCTGGTCCAACCGCAGGATCGTTTGCAGTAACACGTTCGCGCCGTTCGTCACGTCGTCGGCCCGAGTCAGCTCGAGCGGCGAGTGGCTGATGCCTTTGACCGACGGCACGAAGATCATGCCCATCGGGCCAATGCGCGCCAGGTCTTGGGCGTCGTGCCCCGCGCCACTCGGCATCACCTGGCTCGAGAGACCGAGCCCCTGCACCGCGTCGGCAATGACGGTGCGAACGGCGGGTGTGGAGAGCGCCGGCAGGTTGGTGTGCTGCAGCGTGTAGTCGAGCGTCACGCCGTACTTCTTGGCGCTCGCGAGCGCTTCCTCGTGAATCTGGGTCCAGAGCCGCTCGATCTTTTCGGTCGAGAGATCGCGCAGTTCGACAGTCAGATCGACCTGCCCCGGGATGACGTTGGGCGCTCCCGGTTTCACGAGCAGCCGTCCCACCGTGCCGACCTGCCCTCCCTCAACCGACCGTACCACCCGATCGACGATCAACACCAACTCGGCGGCGGCCAGCATCGCGTTCTGGCGCCGGTCCATCGGCGTCGTGCCGGCGTGATTCGCGAAACCACGCAGCGTCACGTCGTAGTGGTGGATTCCGACGATCCCTTCGACGATCCCGATGTTGATGCCGCGTTCGTCGAGAATACCGCCCTGCTCGATGTGCAGCTCGACATAGCCGGCGATGGAGCCTGATCCACGGCGCGCCTCGGCGAGGCGCGCCGGATCGCCGCCAATGCGGCGGATCTTCTCGGCCAGTACCACGCCGTCACGCCCGGGACGGTCGATTTCATCCTGTGGCAGGTCACCAATGAAGCCGCGGCTGCCCGTGAGGCCGCTCTCCTCATCGCACCAGATCACCACGTGCAGCGGATGACGATTGCGGTAGCCGCGCTCGGCGAGGATGTGCGCGACCTCCACCGCCGAGCAGGATCCGACATCGCCGTCGTAGTTGCCGCCCTCGGGGACGGAATCGATGTGGGAACCGAAGAGGATGGGGAGCGTGCCGGATCGAGCAGCGGGTCGCACGCCAAAGATGTTGCCGACCGGATCGACACTGACCGCGAGGCCCGCTGCTCTCATCAGGTCCATCATGAAGCGGCGACCGGCGACGTCGGCGTCGCTGAAGGCCACGCGGCTCACGCCGCCCTGCGGATTTGCCCCGTACTGTGAAAGATCGGCGAGATGCTTGTTCACGCGCGCGCCGTTGACGCGCCAGCTCTTCCAGTTTCCCTGTTTGGGAAGCGCGCTGAGCGCGATGACGGTCTCGACGAACTCGCGGCGCTTCACGTCATTTGCCCTTGCCGGTCACCTTTCTCCACAGGGCAGCGAGCGGGTCGTAATTCGCATCGACAACGCGTTCCTTCAGCGGGATGATGGCGTTATCGGTGATCGTAATCGATTCGGGACACACCTCGGTACAGCACTTGGTGATGTTGCAGAAGCCGATGCCGCCTTCTTGGCGCAGGTAATTGCG
>QHTW01000138.1:8564-13561 GCA_003220955.1 Gemmatimonadota bacterium
ATGCGTGCGCAACACGTGACAGACATCCTGGCACAGGAAGCACTCGATGCATTTGCGGAACTCCTGCGGCCGCTCGACCTCGAACTGATACATCCGCCACGTGCCATCCGGCGCGTCGGGCTTGCGGGGCCGGAAGGCCGGAATGCGCTTGTTGACTTCGTAATTCCACGACACGTCGGTCACGAGGTCCTTGATCACCGGGAACGCTTTCATCGGCGTGACCGTGATCGTCTCGTCCGGCGCGTAGTCCGACATGCGCGTCATGCACATCAGCTTCGGCTTCCCGTTGATCTCCGCCGAGCACGAGCCGCACTTGCCGGCCTTGCAGTTCCAGCGCACCGCCAGATCGGGCGCCTGCTCAGCCTGGATGGCGTGCATGGCATCGAGCACGACCATCCCTTCGCCCCCGGCGACCTGGTACTCCTTCAGCTCGCCACCGTCCCGCGTGCCGCGAAACACCCGCAGCGTCCGCTGCTCGGCCATGTTATTTCCCTTCCTTAATGACTGCCAGCAGATCCGCGGGGATCGGCGGCTGCGCCTCGCGCCGTACCGCCATGCGGCCCCCTTCTTTCTTAATCACGATCTGCTGGCGTGCCTGCTTCTCGTCGGAGTCGGGATAGTCACTCCGAGTATGACCACCACGGCTCTCGGTCCGTTCGAGTGCCGCGCGCGCGGTCGCTTCGGAGACGATGAGCAGCGAGGTGAGGTCGATCGCGGTGTGCCAGCCGGGATTGTATTCGCGGCTGCCGGTCACTCCCACCTTCCGCGCCCGCCCCTTGAGCTTCTCGAGCTCGGCGAGCGCGTTTTCGAGACCGGCCTTGTCGCGGATGATCCCCGCGTCGCGTTGCATGACCGCCTGCAGTGCCGACTGCACCGCGAACGGGTTTTCGCCCTCGCGCTCGAAGGCCCCGAGCGCCTCTCGCATCGCCTGTTCGACTTCTGCATCTGGAATCGCCGGCGCCGCACCGCGCTTCCCGGCCGCGTACTGACCCGCCCGCCGTCCGAACACCAGCAAGTCGCTCAGTGAGTTGCCGCCGAGGCGGTTGGCGCCGTGCATGCCGCCGCCGACTTCGCCGGCAGCGTAGAGACCCGGCACCGTCGATTCCTGGGTCTCGGCGTCCACCTTGACCCCGCCCATGACGTAGTGCGTCGTCGGGCCGATTTCCATTGCGTCTTTGGTGATATCGACGCGCGCGAGCTCTTTGAACTGGTGATACATGCTGGGCAGCTTCTTCTTGATGTAATCGGGGCCCTGCTTCGAGGCGATATCGAGAAATACGCCGCCGTGCTCGGTGCCCCGCCCTTCGGCGATTTCCTTGGTAATGGCTTTGGCGACGACATCACGTGTCAGCAGCTCGGGCGGGCGCCGGTTCTTCGTGCGATCGCCTTTCACCCATGCGTCGGACTCCGCCTCTGTGTCAGCGTAGTCCCCCTTGAACATCTCGGGCATATAGCGGAACATGAACCGCTCGCCCTTCGAGTTCTTTAAGACGCCGCCTTCACCACGTACGCCTTCGGTCACCAGGATTCCACGCACACTGGGCGGCCAGACCATCCCGGTGGGATGGAATTGCACGAACTCCATGTCGATCAGCTCGGCGCCGGCCTCGTAGGCCAGGGCGTGACCGTCGCCCGTGTACTCCCAGGAATTGCTCGTGATCTGCCACGCTTTGCCAATGCCGCCCGTGGCGAGCACAATCGCGCCCGTCTTGAACAGCACGAAGCGACCCGTCTCCCGGAAATAGCCGAGTGCTCCTGCAATCTGACCGCTAACAACAAACAACTGCACAATCGTGCACTCCATGTGCACGTCGATGCCGGAATGCACGCCCTTGTCCTGCAGGACTCGGATCATCTCGAGGCCGGTGCGGTCGCCGACGTGGGCCAGGCGGCTGTAGGTGTGCCCGCCGAACGGCCGCTGGTTGATGCGTCCGTCGGGCGTGCGATCGAACAGCGCGCCCCACGCCTCGAGCTCCTTGATGCGATCTGGGGCTTCTTGCGCATGGATCTGCGCCATGCGCCAGTCGTTGTGCATCTTGCCGCCGCGCATCGTATCGCGGAAATGCACGCGCCAGTTGTCCTCTGGAAAGACGTTGCCGAGCGCCGCCGCGGCGCCGCCTTCGGCCATCACGGTGTGGGCTTTGCCGAGCAACGACTTGCAGACGAGGGCGACTTTGGCTTGCTGCGCGCTCGCTTCGATCGCGGCACGCAGGCCGGCACCGCCGGCGCCGATCACGACGACGTCGTAGTTGTGAGAGCGGATGTCTTGGGGAGGCATTAGGCGGCCGTCCGAGGGTCCGTTGTCAGCCGGCCCTTTAGGGCACGGACAAAAACCGCTCTCCGCATCCTCACAGGATCCTGATGTCGTGGATGACGCCCATCGCGCAAAGGCGGATGTAGACGTCAGTCAGCGCGACCGAGAAGAGCGAGCACCAGGCGAAGAGCATGTGATGGCGGTTGAGCGCGCTGACGCCGCGCCACGTCTCGAAGCGCGCTCGCCCGCCCCGCACGCACGAGAAGCAGTCGACGTTCCCGCCGATCAGGTGACGCAGCGAGTGGCAGCCGAACGTGTAACAGGCCAGCAAAATCACGTTGACTGCCATCACGAGTGTGCCGATGCCGATACCGAACTCACGTGGCCCCGGGGCCATGGCACCGCCCAAAAGCACGCCGTTCACCGGCCAGCGCGTGGCGAGAACGACGTCGTAGGAGAGAATGAAAATGAAGACCACCGCTGCGTACATGGCGTAGCGGTGGAGGTTCTGAAGGATGAAAGGAAATCTGGTCTCACCCTTGTAGGCGTGGCGCGGCTCGCCGACGGCGCAGGCGACGGGATCGAGGAAAAACGCCCGGTAGTAGGCCTTGCGATAGTAGTAGCAGGTGGCGCGGAAGGCGCCGGGGAAAATCAGGATCAGAAAGGCGGGCGAGAGCGGCCACCACGTCGTCTGGATCAGGGGTGAGTAGAACGGCGAGAGATACGGTCCCCATTCGTAGTAGCGGTTGACCCAGGCGGCCCAGGTTGCGTAGATCCCGAAGCTGCCGAGGACGAGAGCCGTGAGCGCGGGGGCAATCCACCAGGCGTCACGGCGCAGGGTGGCGCCGAAGCTGCGTTCTTGTAGATCGCGAACCGATGTCGTCATAGGGTCACCGCCGCCATCGTCTGTTTCACTCCGTCCGCCGATTTCTTGAGCGCAGTCTTTTCGTCTGCCGTCAGCTGGACCTCGATGATTTTTTCGAGTCCATTCCTGCCGAGTTTGCACGGCACGCCGCAGTACATCCCCGACAGCCCGTACTCGCCGTCGAGCCACGCGGCACACGGCAACAGCCGTTTCTGGTCGAGCACGATCGATTCCACGATCTGGACCACCGCCGCCGACGGTGCGTAGTACGCCGACCCGGTCTTCAGGAAAGCAACGATCTCGGCGCCTCCGTTCCGCGTGCGCTCGACGATCTTGTCGAGCTTCGCTTTGTCGAGGAGCTGCGTGACCGGGATCCCGGAGACCGTCGTGTAGGAGATCAGCGGAACCATCGTGTCGCCGTGGCCGCCGAGGACCATGGCCTGGATGTCCTGCACGGAGACGTCGAGGGCCTCGGCCAGGAAAGTGCGGTAGCGGGCGGTGTCGAGGACGCCGGCCATGCCGATCACGCGTTCGCGCGGGAAGCCGGTCACCCGTTTGGTGACCCAGCACATCACGTCGAGGGGATTCGACACCACCACGACGATGGCCTTCGGGCAATTCTGCTTGATTTGCTGGGAGACCTGCTTGACGATATCCGCGTTGGTGCGGACGAGGTCGTCGCGGCTCATGCCCGGCTTACGGGCGATGCCAGCCGTCACCACGACCAGCTCTGATCCGGCCGCCGGGCCGTAGTCATTCGACCCGACGATGTGCGTATCGAAGCCTTCGATCGGCGCGGACTCGTACTGGTCGAGGGCTTTCCCCTGCGGGACGCCTTCGATGACATCGACCAGGACGACGGTACGGGCGAGCTGTTTTTCGGCGAGACGTTGGGCGGTGGTGGCGCCGACGTTGCCGGCGCCGACGACCGTGATTTTGGTGAGCATGGTGCGGGGAAGTTAATGACCGCCCTCATCCTCCTCTAGTGTGCATTTCTCTGTGCGGATCGGCACGTAAACCGTCTACTTGATACAACGGCATGCGATTCACCAGCCCCAGCCGCTCCTCGGCGCCGCGATCAGTCCGCCCTCGCCACGTCGTGGCGATAAGCTCCGCCAGCTCCGCGTCGCTCGCGTCGTTACGCAGCGGCCCGCGTAGATCGATGCCCCGCTCGGCATAGAGACAAAGGAACCACGTGCCATCCGCCGTCAGCCGGCTGCGATCGCACGAGCGACAAAACGGCGCGGTCGTGGAGGCGACAATGCCGAACGTCGTGCCGTCGGGCAGACGGAAACGCTCCGCCGGGGCGGCGGGATCGCTGGCGGTCACCGGCGTGATCGCCCCGTACTGACGAGACAAGCGCTCGAGTATTTCGCGCTGCGACACCACCTGCTTGGTGCTCCACGCGGTCGCGCCGCCGACATCCATGTACTCGATGAACCGGACTTCGGCCTGGTGGGCTCGCGCGAACTCGACCAGCTCGATCAGCTCGTCCTCGTTCACGCCCCGCATCACGACCGTGTTGAGTTTCAGGGCGAACCCCACGCGCCGTGCGGTCGCGATCCCCGCCAGGACATCGGCATGCCGATCGCTGCGAGCCAGGGCCTGCATCCGCTCGGGCCGCAGCGTGTCCAGACTCACCGTGACACGGCCCAGACCAGCCCGTTTGAGCGCGTCCGCCTGCTTGGCGAGCAGGAGGCCGTTGGTCGTCAACGCGAGATCCCGAATCGCCGGGTTTTGGGCGAGGATCCCCGTGAGCGTCGCCAGATCATGCCGCAGCAGCGGCTCGCCGCCGGTCAGGCGCACCTTCTCGACGCCCAGCGCCGTGAAAATCTCCACCAGGCGGGCGATCTCCTCGAACGAAAGGATCGATTGTTT
>QHTW01000310.1:0-342 GCA_003220955.1 Gemmatimonadota bacterium
CCTTCTTGGTGCAACGTCTTGAGGAACTGTGTGACGAAGAAGGGGTTGCCCGCGGTCTTCGCCAGCACGAGCTCCGCCAGCGGCGCGGCCCGGTCAGCGTCAGTGTGCAGCGTATCGGCGATGAATTGCGTCAGCTGCAGCAGCGGCAGCGGGCCCAGGGTGATCTCCCGGAGCGGCGTGCCGGCGGTGCGAATGTCACCGAGGGCGAGCATCAGCGGGTGTCTCTCGCTGACCTCGTTGTCACGGTAGGCGCCGATGACCAGCAATCCGCTGAGGTCGGAATTGGCGAGGAGCGCGCGCAGCAACGCTAGGGTCGCCGCATCGGCCCACTGGAGGTCATCG
>QHTW01000310.1:395-2115 GCA_003220955.1 Gemmatimonadota bacterium
TCGGTCGTCCCCAGGACCGGCACCGGGGGTTGCTTCCCGATGATGTGCTCGACGGCCGGGATGAGGTCGATGATGACCTGCGCGTTGACCCCGAGCGCCCCGAGCAGCGCGTCCTTCCACCCCCTCACCGCCTCCTCGCTCTCGGTCAGCAGCTGCCGCATGAGCTCTTGAAACGCCTGCGCGAGCCCGCTGTAGGGAGTGTCGCGCGCCAGCTGCTCGAACTTCCCGGCGATGAAGTGTCCGCGCCGGTGGGTGAGCGACTTGTGGAGCTCGTGGATGAGTGACGTCTTTCCGATTCCGGAATACCCGGACACGAGCAACAACTCCGCGGCCCCGGACGACGCGGACTCGAGCGCTGCCCGCAGCGTGGCGACTTCGGGATCCCGGCCGTACAGGCGCTGCGGAATGATGAAGCGATCCGCGAGGTCGGTCAGGCCGGCGACGACGCGGGCGATCCGCCCGGTCGCCTCCCACTCCTCCAGACAGCGGGCGAGGTCTTCCCGCAGCCCAAACCCGCTCTGGTAACGGTCCTCGGCAGTTTTCGAGAGCAGCTTCATCACGACGTCGGACAGGGGTGCGGGAATGGCGCCGTCGAGCGCGCTGAGCGCGACCGGCGCCTGCGCGATGTGACAGTGCACGACTTCCAGCGGATCCGTGGCCTCGAACGGCAGCCGCCCGGTGAGCATCTCGTACAGCGTCACGCCGAGGGAGTAGAAATCGGTCCGATAGTCCACGTCGCGGTTCATCCGGCCCGTTTGCTCGGGCGACATGTACGCGATCGTGCCCTGCAGCACATTCGGATGGCTCGCCGGACGGTGCTCGAAGGGCAGCCGCGACGCGATGCTGAAGTCGATGAGCGTCGCGCGCCCCACTGCCCGGTCGACCAGGATGTTGTTGGGATTGATGTCCTTGTGAATGATGTCGCGCCGGTGCAAGGCGGCGGCAGCGTCGGCGAGCTGGACGCCGAGCCGAAGCGTAGTGCCGAGGTCGAGCCGCCCCGCCGCGAGCAGGGTCTTGAGCCGCTCGCCGCCGACGTCCTCAAGGACGAGCACGGCGCCGTCCCCTCCCGCCACCAGGCCGTACGCCCGCGCCACGCCGGGTACGTCGAGATCCTTGATCAGGTCGTATTCACGTCGTAGGCTGGCGCCGGCTATGGAGGCGGGGACGCCATCGGTGAAGGTCTTGAGGATCACCGGAACGCCGTCGCGATCGCGCCGCCCGCGGTAGACCACGCGCGTCCGTCCGCGATAGACCTCTTCCGTGACGGTGAAACCGTGAATCAGCATCCGCCCCCCGACCGCGCGTCACGCGGCTGACTCACGCCGCGAGGTCTCGCCGGGGGACCGGCTGAGCGACGGGGGGTGGGTCAGACCGCACGCTGACCGATGCGTCTAAAATATCCCTGCCGGCTCGGGCTGCTAGACGCCGGGCTCAGGGCCGGGGGACGACCGGCGGGCGGCTGCGGCGAGCCCGAGAACGATCCAAAGAGCGGGAACTCCCGGCCGCAGGGCCGCATTATAGCCGACGATGGCCCCGGCCCGCCGGGGCGAGTCCCCGAGTTTCCGGGATCGTTCCAATCACACTCAGGAGGCAATCATGCAGATCATCGAAACCCAGGAGCTCGTCCCCAGCTGTCATCGTCCCGAACTCGTCGAGACGAGCGAGCTTCAGCCGACCTGCCACTCCTGACCGGATGGGATGTGCGTTCCCCGGGGGCCCG
>QHTW01000310.1:2190-2668 GCA_003220955.1 Gemmatimonadota bacterium
ATCACACTCTCGGCCCTCGTCGCCATTGTGGCGGCGTGGTACGCCTTCCGCCCCGAGCGCCTCTTCCTCAACACGACAGTCAGCGAGGCGTTTCCGGCAGCGTCCCAGGCTCAGGCGGCCGTCCCGTCGGCGCCGGTGCCCCTCGCCGCTGGCCGGTTTCACACGAACGCGCATGAGACGAAAGGGCTTGCCACGATCTACCGGCTCTCGGACGGCAAGCGTGTGCTGCGGCTGACCGAGTTCGCCACTTCCAATGGCCCCGATGTGCACGTGTACCTCGTCGCTGCCGGCGACGTCCAGGAAGACGCGACCGTCAAGCGGGCGGGCTTCGTGGATCTCGGATCCATCAAGGGCAACGTCGGGGACCAAAACTACGACGTCCCCACCGACCTCGACCTCTCGAAATACCGCGCCGCCACCATTTGGTGCCGTCGCTTCGCCGTCAACTTCGGGACCGCGCCGTTGGGCGCGTCCCAAA
>QHTW01000139.1:0-6162 GCA_003220955.1 Gemmatimonadota bacterium
ATTCGGGTCCTGGCGCAGGAACGCCTTCAGCGCCGCCGCGAACGTCATCCCGACTTCGTTCCGCACCAGCACCTGATTGATGCCGAGCAGGTTGTATTCGACCGGATCCTCGGCCGTCATGATGTTCACGTCGATCTGATTGATTCGTGAGAGCGCCGAGTATAGCGTCGTTGTCTTGCCGGAGCCTGTGGGCCCCGTCACCAGGACCATCCCGTACGGATTGAGGATGGCCTTGAGGAGATCGGCTTCCGACCTGGGTTCGAAGCCGAATGTCTTAAGGTCCAGCGTCAGGTTGCCCTTGTCGAGGATCCGGAGCACGATCTTCTCGCCGAACAGCACGGGCAGCGTCGACACGCGGAAATCGATGACGCGCGCGCCCATCTTGAGCTTGATGCGTCCGTCCTGCGGCACGCGGCGCTCGGCGATGTTGAGCTGCGCCATGATCTTCACGCGCGAGGTGAGCGCGGCGCGCATCTTCACGGGCGGCTTCATCACTTCCTGCAGGGCACCGTCGACGCGGTACCGCACCCGCATCTCGTGCTCGAACGGCTCGATGTGGATGTCCGACGCCCCGCGCTTCACGGCGTCGGTCAGCAGCCCGTTGATCAGCTTCACGACGGGGGCGTCGTCGGCCAGGTCTTGCGCCTTGACGTCCTCATCCGCCTGATCCTCCACCACCTCGAGATCCTCTTCCTGCTCGACGCTTTTGAGCAGGCTCTGGAGCTGGGCGTCGGACTGCTGGTAATAGCGATCGATCGCGTTGCGGAGCGTGTATTCGCCGGCGATGACCGGGAAGACGTCGCACCGCGTGATGAACTTGATGTCCTCAATCGCCGTCACGTTGTTGGGATCGGCGATCGCCACCGTGAGGGTCCTCCCCTCCCGTTTCAGGGGGAGGACGGTGTGCTTGGTGGCGATGTCGGGGGGCAGGAGCTTCAGGATCTTGGGGTCGACCTCGAAGCGCGACAGGTCGACGGCCGGCATCCGGTACTGCCGGGCCAGCATCTTGCTGACCTCGGTTTCCTCTATAAAACCCAGTTTGACCAGGGTATAGCCCAGGCGCATCCCGGAGTTCTTCTGCTCCAGAAGGGCCTTTCTGAGCTGTTCCTGGGTGATCAGGCCTTCACGGACAAGAATCTCGCCGAGCTTGTCCTGGGTGATCGCAACGCTCGCCGTACGCAACTCGTTGAATTTGAAGGGACTAAAATGGGAGTCGGGGTTAGCCGGGTCAAGGCTGAATGACGAAAGGACGGATCGCGTCTAATAATTTGGCACCCACGCCAGGCACGCTGTCGAGGCGCGCGAGACTGCCAAATGGACCGTGCTCGGTGCGCCAGGCGACGATGCGCTGCGCGAGCGCCGGACCAACGCGCGGCAATCGTGTGATGTCGCTCACGTCCGCGTTATCGAGATCAATTCGTTCTCCCGGCAAGAGCGGACGGGAGAGCTGAGCCGCGCGGCGGGCAGTCTCGCGCAACGCATTGGGACGTGGGATCGACGAAGACTGCAGTTGGACGTCACCTGGTGGAGCTGACGGAGAGGGCGAGAGGAAGTGGCGAACGCCGGCGCCGGCGAGCGCCAGGCAGGCGAGCAGCAAGGCGGCACGGCGATCATCCATCCCCCAAGATGGGGACGTCCGGTTCTATTGTCGTATCAAAGCAACGGCGACATCACCAACAATCTGCAGACTTTCCGCGCTGACCTTGTCGATCGTGTCCTCGGTGGTGTGCCAGTACGGATAGTCAAAGTCCACGACGTCGATCGCGTGAATCCCTGCCTTCTGCAACGAGACGTGGTCGTCGGTCAGCGTGTGCCGCACGCTCGGAATGAATTGCCGATCGTGACCGCGCTCGGCAGCGACCCGCCACACGCGCTGCACCACCTCGGGCGCGAACGCGAGAGACTGACCTTCCTGATAGATCTGGAGGTCCTTGTCGCCCACCATGTCGAACAGCACGGCGAACAGCGGTTGATAGCCCGGGGGCTGGTGCGCCGCGAACCAGCGCGACCCGATGAGCACATCGCTCGTGTCGGCAAAGTCTCCGTAGTCTTCCCCGTCGACGAACAGGAGATCGACGCCGCTGGCGGGTGGCCGAGCCTTGAGCGCATCCGCGACGCCCAGGAGCACGGCGACGCCCGAGGCGCCGTCGTCGGCGCCGGGGACCGGCATGCGCTGCTGGGCGAGGTTGGCGCTCTTGTCCGCCATCGGTCGCGTGTCCCAATGCGCCAGGAACAGTACCCGCTCGGTCGCCTGCGGGCGAAAGCGCGCGAAGAAGTTTCGCAGATGCAGCACCTCGCCGTTACGCAAGCGATGGTTGATCTCCTGCACGATCACCGTATCCGCCCGCGCCCGCAGCTCGGCGAGAAGCCAGTCGGCTTCCTGCTGATGACCGGGTTTATTGGGGATCCGCGGGCCGAACGACATCTGTCGCTGGACGTAGGTGAGCGCGGTCCGTCCGTTGAATTCGACCGGGCTCTTGCTGCCCCCGTCTCCCGCTCGCGCTTGGCACCCCAGCGCCACGAAGACGACCACGTACCACGCACCACGCACGAAGCGCTTCATCGAATCTGTCCCACACTAGTGGATAGTTGCACGAACGCCGTGATCACGAACTGCGAGATCTTCCGGTTGGTCTGCCGCTCTTCATTCAGTACGTAAGCCATCTGGAGTCCCGCGCTCATGTTGGTCGGGAGATCGGTGTCCAACGTAAGCTGGGCTTGTGACTGCCTGCTGTCCACATAGGGGACGCAAGGCATCTGCCCTGCGCGGCGCAGGCAGGTCGTGTTGTCCGCCACGGAATATCCAGCCGTGGTGCGGATGTTAGACCGCCAGCGGCCCCGAGTCGGAGGGCGGAACGAGAAGGTGACGGTCGTGTTCAGCGCGTTGCGCTCGCTGCGAAACAGGTTTCCCGCGCTCACACGATCCGACGATGTCCGCGACATGTCGAAGCTCGTGAAGACGCCGCCTACCCAGGTGAACGATGCCGCGGGAGTAAACGCCTTCTCGATCGTGCTGTTCAGCGTGACGGTCCCGGGCGAGTCGAAGCCCGGTTGCTCGTTCACCGACTCCGACCGGCGATACCCCACCCGGACATTGATGTTGGTCAATATCCGGCCGATCAGCTGGCGCGAGGGAGAGACGGTCCAGCTCATCGAGCCGTTCGGCCAGTCCACAGCGCGGGTAGTGGTCTGTACCTGCTCGTCGGCACGCAGCGTCCAGAGCACGCCTCGCGTCAGCCGGTACGTCACGTTGGCGCGCAGGCCCAGCGGCAAGATGGCCGCGCCACCGGTCGACAGCGTCCTGGTCTGTGCCGCCGCGGTGGCGAGCAATCCGCCCACCTGGCGGAAGCCGCCGAATCCACCCAGCGCCAGTTGATAGCTCGCATCCGGGGCGTCCGTCGCCCGGCCGAACGTCGACCCCTCCTGGGCGCTGTAGCTCACATCGAGTCCCGTGATACGGCCGAGCCACGCGGCCAGCGCCGACGAGTCGCCGAAGATCGCCTGCCCCAGGCGGTGCGCGTCGAGCTGGGCGCCGGTTTCGATCCGGCGCCCGTTGCTGAACGCGGCTGGCACGCGAAACTTGCCCGCGGTATCACCCTCGGTACGTGCCGGCTGGCGCGCGTTGGGATCGCGCGTGAACGTGAAGGAAGATCCGACCGTGGCCCGCGGCCGGAACCAGCCTCCCACGACGCGGGGCGTGAGCGCGAGCGACGTCGTGAGCAACCGCTGGGTTTCCAGACCGATGTCGCTGCCGAACAGCGATGCGCGCTGCTGGCGAATCAGCCGGCCCATCGTAGTCGAGTCCCCATAATCGCGCAGATCTCGCGTCGACACCGCATCGACGCCGAGCTGCACGCCGGCCAAGGGCATGAGCTGCACGCCGCCGGAATTCTGCCACAGTCGCGTCCGCGAGATCGCGGGCGGCGCCGTGTCGGCACGTTGCGCGATCGGCACGAGAAACGTGAAGCGTTGCGCGTCGCTGCCGATCAGGCCCGAGCGAAAATGGATCCGCGACGGATTCAGACGCAGCGCGAGCCCCGCCACCTTGAGCAGCGTGGCGTTGGGCGACGCGGTGTAGTCGAGATTGAACGCGTAGTCCGACGAGCTGGCCCGCGACAAGGACGCCCGCGTATCCCCACTCGCGTACGCGCCGGTCACCGACAGCGGATCGAGCAGCCAGCGCCCGAGCCTGCCGCCCGCCTGGCGAACGCGACGCGCCGAAAACCCGTAGCTCGCCGCGCCGCTGTGAGGCGTGCGGAGACTTTGCAGCGCGTCGGCGCGAATGTCGGTGCCGCTCAGATAGAACGGCTCGCTGCCGGTGAGCGTGCGCTGGAACGTGACGGGAATGGAGAGCCCCCAGCGATCCGGCAGGAAGCGGTCCATGCGCACCGTGCCGCTGACCGTGGCGGAGTTGTCGGTCGAGTACGACGGATCCTCCGCGAGCTGCCGAAAGTTCCCATCCCGCCGCGACAGGCTGAGCGCGAGATCCGCCACATCGGCCGCGGCGAGCGCGATGTCCACGGCGCCGGCCGCGCCGGTCTCACGCACGACGTCGCCCAGCCGGATGTCGTCCACCCACAATTCCGCCTGATCGATGACCACCGCTGTCTGGATGCGCCACATCCCCGCGGCGATTTCCTGCACGCGCGCCAGATTCGGCGGCGCGGTGCCGGGGTCGCGCACGTGCGCGATGTACGGGCCGTCGCACATCACGAATGCGCCGTCCTTCGGCACGAGCATCGAATCGGGACAACCGGGATAAACGTGGGCGCTGTCCCCCGACAGCCATGCTTGTTCGATGCGCGCGCGCAGCCCCAGCCAGCGCTCGAACTGCACCACGACCTCCGGCTCCCATGAAGTCGTCTTCGCCGGTGCGTGGTACATATAGAAATTGTTTTGGTCCTTCCCGGCCTTGAGGAAGAACTCGAGGTCGCCGTCCTCCCACCCGACGCCGCGGCCGCGCGCCCACACCCGCAGCGTGCGATACTTGAGAAAGTTCTTGTCGCCTTCCGTGGTGAAGCGGAGATACGCTTCGGCGCGCTGGCCCAGACCGAGTCCGCTGGCGAGCAGCCGCATCGAACGCTCGTTGATCTCGGTCGCCCCGATCTGAAAGGTCGCGTTCTTCTGGCCCGCTTCGTCCACGACGCCCGGCGGCGGCGTGTAGCCGAGGTCCTGGTTCTCCGTGCTGACCACCGACGCCACCATTTCTCCCGTGCCCGTCCCGCGCTCGCCGCCGATGCCCAGGATCGGCGTGTCGGCGCGCTTCACCCAGGTGCTCCCGACCAAGCGCACGCGCGACAGGGCGAACGGCAGCTCCGCCTCGGGGCCGCCACCCGCTGGGGCGGGCGCCACAATCGTGATGCGAAGCGACTGGATTTGCCGGAGACTCGGATTGCCGATCTGCAGCGTGTCGGTGCGGAACGGAATGCGGTAGAAGCGCCATTGCGCGCCGCCGACCCCGTCCATTCCGCCATTGCGGACGAAGAACCGGTCGTCCCCGATCGGAAACACGTACCGCACGAAGCTCTCGGCGGTGCGTACACCGCTCGTTGAGTCGAGCACGAAGTCGCCGTCCAGATCCTCGGTATCCACTGCGCCGTTGTGCCGCCCGCACCGCGACCGAATGTCGCCGAACAGGAACGGGATGAATTGACCGTTCTGCGTCGCCGAGCAAAGCGGCAGCGTGTCCACGACGACTCCGCGCGTCGCATCGACGATCCCGTCCACCACGCGATCGGACAGGATGCCTTCGTCGTTCAGGGTCGCGCTCCACGTCTGCGTCCGCGGATCGCGCTCGGAGTCCAGGCGGCCTGCGCCCGCGCGCCGCGCGCCGCGGTACGTTGTATCTGCTCCCCCCCCCGTCACTCTGAACGAGTCCGGCACGAATGCGAGTGCGTCCTCGAACACGCCGCCGAAGTCGAACAGGACAGTCGTGCGATTGGCGCGCGCGGTGCGCGGCGCGTCCTCCCAGACCCAGAATTCCAGGAACTCGACACGCGACAGATCGACTCCGGTCGCCGACAGGGCCTGCGTGATCGAGCGCCAGCGCGGGGCGTTCTGTGGCGGCCGCGTCCAGTTCGGAACTCCGGCCTGATTCGCCAGTCCCAGGAGGGAGTCCGGCTTCAGCGTCAACCACAGCACCGGCTCGGCGGCCTGCCCCTG
>QHTW01000139.1:6344-8113 GCA_003220955.1 Gemmatimonadota bacterium
GCGTTGTCGGCGAGGTTGATGGAGCGCGCGGCCGAGCCTTCGAATTCCTCGACATACGCCTGGCCAAAGCGGTTGGGCGAGGGCTTCGAGAAGGCCAGCTCGCCGTTGATGCTCAGGGCCGAGGAGGCGCGCTGGAACCGCAGCTGCGTCGAGATGCCGCCGATGAATCCCGCCGCCGGCTCGAATCCGAGCGGGGGCCTCGTGAACGTGCTTTGCTCGCGCTGGAAAATACCCAGCAGGTTTACCTGCCCGGTCGCGCCGAGGTCGTAGCGCGCCGACAGGCCGTAGGTGGTGGTGGGCGCGAGGGAAAACGCCGCGCGCTCTTCGAACTGCGCCCGCACTTGTACCGCTCCTCCCCCTCCCTGAAACAGGGCATCGGGATTCTTGAACTGCACCTGGCCCGTCGTGTAGTCGATCGTGTAGTCGGTTTCGCGCGTGAGCAGGGTGTTGCGCACGTAGATCCGCTCGCTGCCTTCGCGGATCTGGAAGCTGTTCAGCGAGAGCATCGAGCGGTCGGGCGACGCGGTCGCCTGCATATGCAGGCGCAGCGCGAAGACCGACGGCGGTCCCTGCGTGGCGAGGTAAGCGCGGGGCGTGCGATACAGCGAGTCGTTGCGCTCCGTCGCCGTGAGCTTGCTGGAATCGGCAAACGGCGCGAGGTGCGGGAACACGATGAACAGATCGCGCACCGGATCGCCCTGATTCGGATCGCGGAGCCGCGGAAACAGCCGGTTGTACTGGTCGAACTGAGTGGGATCGTTCGCCAGCGCCACCCCCAGTCGCTGGAGATAGGTCTCGCCGGTGGGCCCCCGTTCCCGCTGGTTCACGCTCAGCGTGAGCGCGGCGCTGCTCCGATCGATCTCCCGCCCGCCGAGCCGATAGGCGTTGCGGATCTCGAAGCGGAACGACGGCGACGCCGCGCTCACCCCCGGCTTGGGGTCGTACACAAGCCGCAGCGTATCGACCACTGCGGTGTCGGTGCGCGCCGCGACGGGAAAGGTGCCGATCGAATCGCTGCGGCTCGCCGTGATGTAGGAGACGGCGAGGTAGTCGCTCTGGTCGAGCCGGTTGGCGAGCGCGAACCACGTCCCCGTCGGATCGACGTAGTAGTCCTTCCCCTCCTGCAGGACTTCCCACTCGAACGGGCCTTCGCGCTGCCCGCGGCAATCGATGGCGGTGAGTCCTGGCCCGCAGGCCACGGCGCGCACGCCACCCGCGTTTTGATTGCCGCTCGAGCTCGGCGGGATGGCGCGGCGCCGGTACACGCGCAGGGCGCCGACCGTGAGGGAATCGGGCCTCGTGATTAGGTCGAGTTGCAGAATGTCGAGGGCGGGATATCCGGGGACGGCCGCCGGATCGATGACGAAGAAGAACCGGCCGGATTCATAGTCGAGATCGCGCGCTTCGCGGTCGAGCGGCTGGCTGGTGACGTCGCCGACGCTGTAGAAGCGGTCTTTGACGATGTTGCCCTTTTGTTGCGCCAGGATGCCGCGCAGCTCGAGCGGGCCGACCTGCGCGATCGCCTGGATGCCGAAATTGTTCGCCGGAACCTGCGCCGTGATGAACCGCGACGGCGGCGCCTGGAACGTCACGTTGCCCGCCTCGACCCGGCGCAGGACCTCGTCCTCCAACCCCTCGTACCAGACATGGAGGTTGTTGTTGGCGTCGAACTCGCGCTGGCTGTCGAAGTCGACGTCGACGTGCAACCGCTCGCCGACGACGCCGGCGCTCCGAATCGCGTACTGCGGGTTCGGCGTTATCGTCGGGAA
>QHTW01000140.1:0-2927 GCA_003220955.1 Gemmatimonadota bacterium
AAGGGCGATCCTCGTCACATCTGGCAACTATTTGCTAAGCACTATTACCTATTCAGCGGGACCCCGACCGGGGCCTGGCTCGATTACGAGCTGCACGAGGTATTCGGGATTCGGGATTCGCTGTCCGGCGAAACAGCTGCACGGATTTACGACGAAATCGTCGCGAAGCTCAAGAGCCCTGAGTTCCGGCCGCGCGCGCTGTTCGAGCGCTTCAACATCGAAGTACTGGCGACGACCGACGCAGCGACGAGCAGCCTGGAGCACCACGAAGCGATCCGCAAATCCGGTTGGAAGGGCCGAGTCATCCCGACGTTCCGGCCAGACGCGCAGTTCAAGATTTCCTCGCCCGACTTCGACGCACTCGGCGCACGCGATTACGCGGGATTTATTCGCGCAATCGCCGATCGGCGAGCGTACTTCAAGCAGCTCGGCGCGACGGCGACCGATCACGCGGTGCTCGAGCCATACACCGCTCGCCTCGCCGATGAGGAAGCCGAGCACCTGTTTCAGCGCGCGCGTCAGGGTGAGGCGACGCCGGAGGACGAACGCCGCTTCACTGCGCACTTACTGATGGAAATGGCGCGTTTGTCGCTGGCCGACGGACTCGTGATGCAGCTCCACGCCGGCGCACTGCGCGACCACAACCGCGCGATCTTCGAGCGCTTTGGTCCCGACATGGGCGGCGACATCCCGGTCGCCACCGAGTTCACGCGCAACCTGCGGCCGCTGTTGAACGCCTACTGCAACGACCCGCGTCTGACGCTAGTTCTGTTCACGTTGGACGAGTCCACTTACAGCCGGGAGTTGGCGCCCCTCGCCGGGCACTACCCGGCGGTGCGGCTCGGTCCCCCGTGGTGGTTCTTCGATTCGATGGAAGGGATGCGGCGGTTTCGCGAGCGGACGACGGAAACGGCCGGGATCTACAAGACGGCAGGGTTCAACGATGACACGCGGGCGTTTTGCTCGATCCCGGCACGGCACGACCTGGCGCGCCGCATGGATGCCAACTACCTCGCCGGACTCGTCGCGCGCCACGTGATCGACGAGAGTGATGCGCGCGTCATGGCGCGCGCACTCGCGTACGACCTAGCGAAGCAGACCTATCACCTATGAGCCGCCGCCGGTGAGGCGCGCGCCGGCACCGAGCTGCAGGCTCCAGTTGCCGTTGTAGAAGGAGAAGGGACTCGTGCTCGACGGGTGGAACATGAGGTCGAGGTCAACGCCGAGACGCATCCACACCCGGTTGCTCGCGTGATAGCGCAGCCCCAGAATCGCCGAGAGGCCGTCGTCGCTCGCCTCGAAGGCACCACCGTACGAGTTGCGCACGTAGCCCCCTCCCACGAGAACGTCCATGCGTTCCCCGGCTGGGAGCGCCCCGATCACGCGGGCGTGCAGCGGCGTGTACGTCACCGAACTCCCCGTCCGGTCAGTCGAGGCCCTGGTGCGCGACAGATCGAGCTCGAACGCGAACCTGGGCCGGAGCGCGACCGACACTCGCCCACCCGCGCCGAACGTGTTCGCCATCGCCAGGCTGTTATCGAAATTGGTGTACCGCGCGAACGCGCCGAGCTCGACGGCTCCGGCCTGTTGTCCAGCGGCGGGAACGGCGCTGACCAGCGCGAATGCAACACCCAACCGCGTGATGCGACACGCCACGGCGGTGCCTCCTATCGTGCCCGTTTGGTGGTAATGACGATCACGCCGTTGGCGCCGCGTGATCCATACATGCCCGTCGCCGCCGCATCCTTGAGTACCTCGATGCGCGCTACGTCGCTGGGCGCAATGTCCGCCAGCATGCTCCCGATGGACTCGTTCGGGATCGTGATCCCGTCAAGCACGAGCAGGGGATTATCGTTGTCGGAATCGCCTCGGATGCTGCGCCGGCCGCGGATGCGGAGCCGATAATTCCCGTCCGGAAGCTGGGTGACCTCGAGGCCAGGCACGCCGCGCAACATCTCCTCCACCCGCGTCACGCGCGCATCCGTTTCGGACGGGACGACCGTGGTGACCGCGCCGGTCCCAGGCGTGGATTGCCCCGGAGGCGCGGGGCCCCCCCCGCAGGCGATCGCGCCGGCGACGACGAGGTAGCGGACGTCGCGCTTCATTCGAGCCTCCGGTAGGCAAGGCGCGTGCCCGCCGGTTGCGGAATGAAGCGAACGGCGAGCGGCCCCGAGGTGCGGCACGCGTACGGCACCCGCTGCACCAGGGCAACGGCGGGACGAACGGCATGCGCCTTGCGGCCTTGCCACGGCACTCCCCCCCCCCGAAGAGGCCCATCGTGTCCGCGCGATTCCCGATGCTGCTCTGCCTCGCGCTCGTATTCGGCACCGGTCACGCTCGTTCGTCCTACGCGCCCCTGCTCGACAATGGTCTCGCCCGCACCCGCCCGATGGGATGGAACAGCTGGAATCACTTTCATGAAACGGCGGACGCGATGGTCTCGGGCGGGTTGCGCGACGCGGGATACGAGTACGTCGTGATCGACGACTGCTGGCAAGTCGCGCGCGACCGCGCTGGCCGGCTCGTGGCCGACTCCGCCCGCTTCCCGGGTGGAATCAAGCCGCTCGCCGACTACGTGCATTCCAAGGGGCTGAAGTTCGGGATCTACACGGATGCCGGTCGCCTCACGTGCCAAGGCCGCCCCGGGACCTACGGCTCGGAGGAGATCGATGCGCGCACGTTCGCCGAGTGGGGCGTGGACTACGTCAAGGAGGATTGGTGCAACTCAGAGGGGCTCGACGCGCCGACCCAGTATGCCAAGTTCCGCGATGCCCTCGCCAAAGCGCGGCGCCCGATCGTCTTTAGTATCTGCGAGTGGGGCTCGAACCAGCCGTGGGAGTGGGGCCCACGCACCGGCAACTTGTGGCGCACCACCGGCGACATCGGTGACCGGTGGGCCAGCATGATCGCCATCCTGGACCTCTCGA
>QHTW01000140.1:2970-9015 GCA_003220955.1 Gemmatimonadota bacterium
GGCAATGGGGGCATGACGGACGACGAGTACCGCGCCCACTTCAGTCTGTGGGCCGTCATGGCCGCGCCGCTCATGGCCGGCAACGATGTCCGCACCATGACCGCGGTGACGCGCGACATGCTCACCAACAAAGAGGTGATCGCGGTTGACCAAGACTCGTTGGGCGTGCAGGGAATGTTGGTGCAGGAACCGGCGCCGGACCTCCAGGTCTGGTCCAAACCGCTCGCCGATGGCTCGCGCGCCGTGGTCCTGCTCAACCGGTCGGGTTTGCAGACCGTCGTCACGGCGTCATGGCGCGCGCTGGGGGTGCGGGGCTCCGCGCGCGTGCGCGATCTCTGGACCCACAGCGACGTCGGCGCGATGACCGACCGCTTCAACGCCACGGTGCCGGCACACGGCGTCGTGATGGTCCGCATCACCCCGGTCACCGGAGGCGGACGTAACTGAAACTGGGGCGGGAGGACTCGAACCTCCAACTTCCCGGTTAACAGCCGGGCGGTCTGCCAGTTGACCTACACCCCATCAAGAACCGTTGTGAGACGGCAACAGGCCAAGTTGCAGGACACTCGTCAGTACTTCAAGCCCGCCTTCTCCGCAAAACTCTTCACCGCCTCCTGCTCCTCGGCGCTCAGCTTCTCGGGCAGCGTGACGTGTGCCTCCACGTACATGTCCCCCCGCCGGCCGTTCTTTTCGATGCCGTGACCCGGGATGCGGAATTTCTGGCCGTGCTGCGTGCCCGGTGGAATCCGTAACACCACGCGCTTGTCGTCGAGCGTCTTGACCTTGATCCGCGAGCCGAGCAGCGCCTGCGCCAAATTGATCGGCACGACGCCGATCAGATCGAGTCCCTCGCGCCGGAAGAAGCGATCCGGCGCAATATGGATCTCGACGATGAGATCGCCACGGCCCTTCGGTCCCTGATTCTTGAGCCGCAGCCGCGTCCCGACCTCGACCCCAGCGGGAATATCGACGTTGATGCGCTTCTCGACGCGCAGCTCGCCGCTGCCCTGACAGGTCGGGCAACGCTGTGAGGGCACCGTTCCCTTGCCGCGACAGACCGGACACGGACGGTTGACGGCGAATCCACCCTGCCCAAACGACACCGTGCCGCGCCCTTTGCACTCGGGGCAGGTGTTGATGGTGGCGCCCTTCGCGGCGCCAGATCCACCACACGTCGGACAGACTTCGGGCATCGCGAGCGTGATCGGCACCGTGCCGCCGAGCGCGGCAGTGCGAAACGGGATCGTGACCTCGGTCTCGGTTTCCTCCGGTTCAGCCTCGCGACCGGCGCCACGCCGTCCGAAAATCGACGAGAAGATGTCGCCCAGGCCGCCAAGGTCCGAGATGTCGAAGTCGCCGCTGTCCGGCGGTGCGCTGCGGCCGCGCCGGGCCCCACCTCCGCTAAAGCCTCCGGGACCGGCAAAGGCACCGTAGCGGCGCAGCTGATCGTACTTCTTGCGCTTCTCGGTATCGCTCAACACGTCGTGCGCTTCGTTGATCTCCTTGAAGCGCTCGGCCGCCTGCGGATTGTTGGGATTGCGATCGGGGTGGTACTGCTTTGCCAGTCGGCGGAATGCCTTTTTGATTTCATCCGTCGTGGCAGTTTCGGCGACTCCCAACACCTGATAGTAGTCGCGCTGTGCTGCCATTACTGTCCCTGCCAGGTCAGCACCACCACCCGTGCCGGCCGCAGCAATGTATCGCGCATCTTATAGCCTGGTTGCACCACCTGGCCTACGGTGTGATCGAGCTCCGGTTTCGGGGCCGGCTGCGTGGTGACCGCCTCATGCACGTTCGGATCGAACGGGACGCCGGCCTGATCGATCCGTGTGACGCCGACGGCTTCGAGCTCCTTCCAGATCTTGCGCTCCACGAGATCGACGCCATCGTGCAGCGTCTTCGAATCGATCTCCGCCGGATCGATGTGCGCGAAGCGCGACAGATCGTCGAGGGCGTCAGCGAGCCGCGACACGAGCTCCGCCTGCGCCCGCCCCCACACCTCGGCGCGCTCTTTGGCGGACCGCTTGCGGAAGTTGTCGTACTCGGCGGCGAGTCGCAGATGCCGATCCTTCCAAACCTCTACCTCGGACGCCTCCGGCGCTGGTTGAGACGCAGCGGGCCCGGCAGACGCAGCCGTGGTCTCCGGCGGTTCTCCCGTATCGGGATCGAGAGACGGAGCGCGTGGGGGAGTAGCTTGATGCGGCGGCGAATGCGCGTGGCGTTTATTGGTCATGGATTGGAACTTTCAGTCTGACAACAAGATAGACGGCAAAACTCAGGACGGAAGCCCCGAGGAACGAAACTCGGCGATGAAGCCACTCAATTCGCGGCGCACTCCTCCGTCCGTGAGAAGATCGTGACCCAACGCAGGATAGGCGAGCACCGTGGCCCGCGACCCGAGCTGATCGGCGAGACCGCGGACCGCGCTCGCGTCGATCACCTCGTCCGACTCGCCGAGCAACAGGAGCAGCGGCCGCTCGATCCGCTGACAGTCGGCGATCACCGCGCGCTGGGCCCACTGCAGCTCGGCCCGCGCACCCGCCGTCATGTAGGCCGCGCCTCGTCCCGTGGGGAGCGTGGGCCAGAGGTCGGCGAGCCTCGCCGCCAGGCGTTTCCAGACTGCGGGCCGGACGCGGGAGGCCAACCAGGGACACGCGACGACCGCCGCCGCCGGCGGCTCGCCCGGCTGCGTCTCGAGGTACCGCAGCACGATGAGACCACCGAACCCGTGGCCGACGAGGATCTGCGGAATGTCCTGGCGGCGGCGGACGGCACGCCGGAAGGCTTGCAGATCTCCCAGCAGCTGGCTGAAGCGCGACAGATGGCCCCGCCGCCCGCCGGAGCGACCAGATCCTCGCTGATCCAGCAAGTACGCGGCGAATCCCGCGTCCCGGAGCTGCGCTCCGGTTTCCGCGAAGGCCTCCGCCAGGCCCACGGGCTGAGGATACCAGTCGTGCAGGAAGAGCACCGCGACGGCGGGCTGCGACGGCTCATACGCATCGTACACGAGCGGCGTCCCGTCAGGTGCGTTGATGCGATTCATTGCTGGCCCCCCCCTGCGAGGAGGCGTCGCAACAAATCGAGTGCGGCCTGCGCGGCGCGAGCACGGATCTCACCGCGATCCCCGGGGAAAATGCGTTGCAGCGCTCGGGTCTCGGATGCGTGGCGGGCGGCCATCCAGACTGTCCCTACCGGTTTCTCCGGCGTACCACCGGTCGGGCCGGCAATCCCCGTGACCGCGATCGCCGCGTCCACGGCAAATTGCCGCTGTACACCCTCGGCCATCGCAGCGACGACGGGTTCCGACACGGCGCCATGCTGCTCGAGCAGCTCGGGAGCGACGTCGAGCATACCGCTTTTGACGACGTTGTCGTAGGCGACGACCCCACCGATGAACACATCGGAGGCCCCGGGAACGGCCGTGATCCGGCCGCTCACGAGACCACCGGTGCAGGATTCGGCCACGACCAGTCGCGCGTTGCGCGCCCGCAGCTGATTCAGCACGACGGCGGCGAGATCGGTCCCGTCTTCGCCATAGCAGTGCTCAGCAGCGCGCGCGCGCAGCTGGGTCGCTGCGGCAGCGAGCCGGCGCTCCGCGTCATCGGCCCGCAGTCCCCACGCCGTCACGCGGAGCTCCACGCCTTCGACGGAAGGAAGGTAGGCCAACGTGAGCGGCGCGATTTCCGCTTCGATCGCGCCGACGCGCTCGGCCAGCGCGGACTCCGCGATGCCGGTTGTGCGCACCGTCCGCGAGCGAACGACCGTTCCCGGGTTTCGTTGCGCGAGCCGTGGCAGCACTTCCTCGGCAAGCAACCCCCGCATTTCCGAAGGGACTCCGGGGAGCATGACGACCACGCGGCCGCGGTCTTCGACCCAAAGCCCCGGCGCGGTGCCCCGAGGATTCGGCAGGACCGTGGCTCCGGCGGGAACCTCGGCTTGCGTGCGGTTCACCGCCGGCATGGTGCGGCCGAGCCGATGGAAGCGTTCCTCGAGCGAGCGGAGCACCGCAGCGTCCAGCTCAAGGGGTTTGCCGAAGAGGCCGGCGACCTCCCGCTTCGTGATGTCGTCGCGCGTGGGGCCGAGGCCGCCCGTCGTCAGGACGAAGCCGGTGCGGTCCAGCGCTTCGGCGACGGCGGCGCGGATGGCCGCGGGACGATCGGCGACGGAGACGTGCCGGACGACTTCGACGCCTGCGCCGGCCAGTGCCCGGCCCAGCTCGGCCGCATTCGTATCGATGATTTGGCCCAACAGCAGCTCGGTGCCGATCGTGACGACTTCGAGCTTCACTTGCCGACTTTGAGGAGCGCCCGGTAGCGGTAGAGGTAGACGAGGAGGGAATAGATCGTCAGGACGATGGCGCCCGCCAGGGTGATCGCCACGAACCAGCCGTGAAACTGATCCCAGAAGTTGCGGAAGTCGCCGGCGAGATGCATCTGCGCGATGGCGTCCTTCCAGGCAAACCAGGCGATCGTCGCGCCAATGAAGATGTTCTGGGCGACCGCCTTCAGCTTCCCGGCGCCCATGGCCGGAATCACGATGCCGCGGCGCTTGGCAAAGAAACGGAACGCCGTGATCAACACCTCACGCCCCACGAGCAGCAGCGCGACCCAGACCGGCAGGCTGCCCCACCAGGGGATCGCGTAATCCACCTTGTCGCGGGCCAGGATCGTGGGGTGACGGGTCATCCAGAAGATCGGAATCAGCGTGGCGAAGAGCAGCAACTTGTCGGCGATCGGATCGAGCAGCATACCGAGCTCGCTGATCTTCCCGTAACGGCGGGCGAGATAGCCGTCGACCAGGTCCGAGAACGCCGCGATGAGAAAGACGACGAAGGCGATGACCTTGGGCCAGTACCCCTGGATGAAGGGAAGCAACGCGATGACGGGCGTGAGGCAGATGCGCGCCAGTGTGATGATGTTCGGCAGAGTCCATCGCATCGAACTGGCTTTCAGCTCAGCGTCTTGAGAACGAGTTTGCTCACCGCTTTCAGGGTGTCGAATACGCCGTCGCCGCGGACCGCCACGGCCTCATGGTAGGTTGCCTTGCCAACCCAGTCACCGCCGATCTTCTCGACGAGGTTCTCCCCCGGATGGGCGGGATCGGGCGCCTGCTTCTGGCGCGCCGCGTCTTCGATCGGCCAGCCGGGATTCAACGACGCCTGGAGATCCTTGATGGGCGCGGCGTTGGGCAAGTCGCGTTTGTTGTACTGAATCACGAACGGGATCTTCGTCAGGTCGTAGCCGTACTCCGCCATGTTGTCATACAGGTTCTGCATCGACTCGACGTTGGCTTCCATGCGCTCGATCTGGCTGTCGGCCACGAACACGATCCCGTCCACGCCTTTGAGAATGAGCTTGCGGCTGGCGTTGTAGTAGACCTGCCCGGGAACGGTATACAGATGGAAGCGCGTCTTGAAGCCGCGAATCGTGCCGAGATCGACGGGGAGAAAGTCGAAAAAGAGCGTGCGCTCGGTTTCCGTGGCGAGCGAGATCATCTTGCCCCGCGTGTTGGGTGAGACCTTCCCGTAGATGTGTTCCAGATTGGTGGTCTTCCCACCGAGGCCCGGCCCATAGTAGACGAGCTTGCAGTTGATCTCGCGGGACGCGTAGTTGATCATCGACATGGGCGCGTCCCTCTAACCGAAGAGTTTGTCAATTTCGTCCTCAGCCCCTTCGAGCAGACCCTTCTGGGCCTGGCCCGTCCCGACGCGATTGAACATCTCCTCGAACACCTTGTTCAGCTTTTCGACCGCCGCTTTCGCCTTGAGCTTCACGAGCCCCAGCGTCGCGCGCTGATCGAACAGCACCACGAGAATGACGCGCTTCGCCACATCGGCGAGGAACATCGACTCGCGCTCCCCCTGGTGCACGAGCGACGCGAACTCGGCTTCCCCGATCATCTTCGCGAGCTGGTCGTTGGCGCTGAAATCGGCGGCCGTGAGGGAAGCGAAGGCGGTGGGATCGAACTGAGGTGTTTCTCCGACGGTGGCGACGAGCTGGCCGTTGCGGTCTACGAGCAGCGCACAGCGGGCGTTCGAGTCACGGA
>QHTW01000313.1:0-525 GCA_003220955.1 Gemmatimonadota bacterium
GTAGCGCCGCGGAGAATGTGGTCGTGGTCCCCGGTGCCAAGCCGATGATCTTTTACGCCCTCCTGGCCGTGCTCGAACCGGGCGACGAGGTGCTCGTTCCGGACCCGGGTTTCCCGATCTACCCGTCCGTCGTGCGGTTTGCCGGAGCGGTCCCCGTCAGTTACCCGGGGTTGGATGTCGCCCGCCTCGCCGCCCTCATCACGCCGCGGACGCGGGCGCTGGTCGTGAACCTCCCGGCGAACCCCACCGGCGCCGTTGCGACGCCCGATGCGCTGACCGCCATGGCCACGCTCGCGCAGCGTCACGACCTCGCCATCGTGTCGGACGAGGTGTATGGCCGCATCCGGTACGACCGGCGCGCGGACAGCATCGCGGCGTTGCCGGGCATGCTCGATCGCACGGTGATCGTGGACAGTTTCTCGAAGACCTACTCGATGACGGGCTGGCGGCTCGGCTTCGGCGTGGTGCCAGCGGCGCTCGTCGAGCGCGTGACCAAGCTCGTGGTGAACGGCACGTCCTGTACGC
>QHTW01000313.1:596-3056 GCA_003220955.1 Gemmatimonadota bacterium
CCGGCGTCCATTGTAGCCCGCCCGAGGGGGCGTTCTACGCGTTTCCCGACGTCCGCGAGATCGAGACGCGGACGGGGCTCACGACCGAACAACTCGCCGCTCGGCTGCTCGAAGTGCACGGCGTGGCCGTCCTCCCCGGCACCGCCTTTGGGCCGGGCGGGGCGGGGCGCCTGCGTCTGTCGTTCGCAACAGCCGACGAGGACCTCGAGGTCGCGCTCCGGCGGATTCGCGAGTGCGTCAGCGACCTTGCCCCCTTGACGGCAGCCTGAGCTGGGCCTAACCTCCCTGCACAATTGTTGACCCGTGGTCATTTGCCGCGTATTGCCGCCACGTTAAAGAAGGTGCTAAACAGCGAACTCGCCCGCGGCTTTATTAGTCCGGGCGACGGTTGTTTTAGGGAATCGCTTTCTCGCGGCGTTCACGCCGGAGGGTGCGATGACCGCCCGCAGAGTCACAGTCGCAACGTTGGCCGCGCTGAAATCCCGCAACGAGAAAGCCGTGTTCGTCACGGCGTACGACTACCCCACGGCGACGTTCGCCGATCGGGCGGGCGTCGACATGATTCTCGTGGGCGATTCCGCAGCGATGACGATGCTGGGCCTGCCGAGCACACTCCAAATTGGATTGAACGAAATGCTGGTTTTCATCGGCGCGGTGACGCGGGCCGCCAAGCACGCGTTCGTCGTCGGTGACCTCCCATTCCTTTCTTATCAGCCATCGGATGAAACGGCGGTGCGCAGTGCTGGTGCGTTCATAGCGGCCGGCTGCGACGCGGTGAAGTGTGAAGGGGGAAACCGTGTCGCACGCCGCGTCCGCGCCATGGTGGACGCGGGCATCGCGGTCATGGGACACCTGGGACTGACGCCGCAGAGCCTCGGACAGCTCGGCGGCTATCGCGTGCAAGGCAAGTCACTCGCGGCGGCGGAGCGGTTGTTGCGCGATGCGGAGGCGCTCGAGCGCGCCGGCGCATTCGCGGTGCTCCTCGAAGCGGTTCCAGCCGAAACCGCGGCATTCGTCCGGGAGCGGGTCGGGTTGCTGGTGTACGGCATCGGCGCCGGCCCGGAAGTCGACGGGCAGCTGGTGATCTCGCACGACCTGCTGGGCAATTTCGTCGGCGAGATCGCGCCGCGCTTCGTAAAACGCTACGCCGAGGTAGGCGCGACCGTCGAGCGCGCGTTCGCGGAGTACGCGCGCGACGTCCGGGCTGGCGTCTTCCCCGGGCCGGAACATTGCTATCAGATCGACGCGGCCGATGAGGCGCTGATTCGCGCGGCGCGCCAGAGTACACCGGCGCCGGCGGTGGAGGCCACGCCATGACGACCACTGTTGCCCGACCGGCAGCAATGCGGCCACGGCCGCAAGTGTGCCGCGCCTGCGGAACCTTGTACGACCCAACCCCCGTCGCGATCTGCGAGCAGTGTCTCGGCCCGCTCGATCCCGTCGTCGATGCCGCCCGTGTACTCCCCACGCGTGACGCGATCGCGGCGCGCCCTTGGTCGCTGTGGCGCTACCGCGAGTGGCTGCCGTTCGACGGTGAGCCCGTGCTCTCGCTCGATACTGGCGGCACCCCGCTCGTCGAGGCGCCGCGACTCGCCGCGCTGCTGGGCGTTGCGCACGTCTGGGTCAAGAACGATGCGGTCTCACATCCGTCGCGATCGGGTCGTCGCGACGGCGATCAATGCGGCCGCCGCATTCGGGCTCGACACGATCGGCTGCGCGTCCACTGGCAATCTGGCAAATGCCGTTGCGGCGCAGGCGGCACGAGCCGGTCTCAAGGCGTGGATCTTCATTCCCGAAGACCTCGAGGCGGCCAAGATCGTCGGGACCGCAGTGTACGGCGCGCGGCTGGTCCGCGTGCGCGGTCACTACGACGACGTGAATCGTCTCTGTGCGCAGGTGGCCGACCTGTTCGGCTGGGGCATCGTCAACGTCAACCTGCGCGGCTATTACGGCGAAGGCTCGAAGACGATGGCGTTCGAGATCGCCGAGCAGCTGGGATGGCGCCTGCCGACCGCGGTCGTTGCTCCGATGGCGGGTGGCTCGCTCGTGACCAAGCTGCGGAAAGGCTTTCGGGAGTTCAGCGCCGCGGGGCTGGTCACTGGAGGCGCGCCCCGGATTTTCGGCGCGCAGGCGGCGGGGTGCGCACCGATCGTGCGGCTGGTGCGCGAGAATGCCGATGCGGTGACACCGGTGATCCCTCACACGATTGCTCGTTCGATCGCGATCGGAAATCCCGCCGATGGGTTGTTCGCCAAGCGTGCAATTCTCGAGTCGGGCGGCTGGGTCGCTGCGGTCTCGGATGCCGAGTTGGTGGCGGGAATCCGGCTGCTGGCCGAAGCGGTCGGGATCTTCACCGAGACGGCCGGCGGCGTCACGGTCGCCGCCGCCCTGGCGCTGGCGGGCGAGGGCCGGTTTTCAGCGGATGACGATGTGGTGCTGTGCATCACGGGAAATGGCCTG
>QHTW01000141.1 GCA_003220955.1 Gemmatimonadota bacterium
ACGTGTCGGACGGCTCGGACGAGTCGAGCCCGTGGCGACGCAATCCGGCCATCAAGGAGCTGGAGGCGGACCGGATCCGAGCGCTGCCATCGGTGCGGTTCGTGACGCGCCGGGAAGAGAGCTCCGCCACCGTCGAGTTCGGGGATCGGCGGCTCGAGTCGGTGAACGTGTCCGGGCTGTCGGCGGAGTGGGTGGAGGTGAACGGCGGCGACGTGTACCCCGGCCGCACCTTCACGCGGTTCGAGGATCTCTCGAACAGTCCGGTCGCGGTGATCAACCGAAAGCTCGAGGATCAACTGTTTCGGGGGCGCGACCCCATCGGCCAGACCATCCACATCGCCGGATCGCCGTTTGTCATCATCGGCGTGTACGCGCAGCCGCCGAGTCTGTTCAGTGGCGCGGCGCCGCCGTTTGTGGGGATTCCGCACGGCGCGTTCGTGAAGAGCGTGCCCTACTTCAAGGGCTGGATGCGACTCGCCGTCGCGCCGTCACCCGGCTATACCCAGCAGGAGTCCATGGACGAGGTCGTCGCGAGCCTGCGCTCGCTCCGCGGGCTCAAGCCGGGCCAGGACAACAATTTCTCGATCGTCACGCAGGACAAGCTCCTCGACTCCTGGAATCAGGTGACGGGAATGTTTTTCCTCGTCATGCTGGTGTTGTCCTCGATCGGCCTGATGGTCGGCGGCGTCGGCGTGGTGGCGATCATGATGATCTCCGTGACCGAGCGCACCCGGGAGATCGGGGTGCGCAAGGCGCTGGGCGCCACGCGCCGCGCCATCCTGTGGCAGTTCCTCGTCGAGGCCTCGACGCTGACGCTGGTGGGTGGGGCGATCGGTATGCTGGGCGGCGGGCTGCTCGCTTTCCTGATCTCCCACATCACGCCGATCCCCGCCAACGTGCCGCTGTGGTCGATCGTGGCTGCCCTGCTGGCGTCGGCCCTCACCGGCGTCGGGTTCGGTCTGTACCCGGCGAGTCGGGCGGCACGGCTGGATCCGGTGGAAGCGTTGAGATACGAATAAGGGCGGCAATCGCGGTAAGGGCGGCAGGGCCGTGCCGCCCGTGGCGCCTTTGCCGCCCTTAGCTTTGTAGCCGTGCCCCTCTTCGAAGCCGTGATTCTCGCCGTCGATACGATCTGGAGTCATAAGCTCCGTTCGTTCTTCACACTGCTCGGCATCATCGTCTCCGTCGCATTCCTCGTCGCCGTCGTCGCCGTGATCCAGGGCATGAACGCATACGTCCGCGAGCGGTTGGCCGGCGCGATCGTCGGCGTCAACGCGTTTCAGATCCGGCGTGATCCGATTCAGGTGGGATTCATCGACGATGAGGCATGGAAGCAGATCCAGCGCCGGCCGATCATCGCGCCGGAGGACGTCGGCTTCATCCAGCGCGCCGTCCCCGATGCGCAGGCGATCGCCCTGCAGTCGGGTTGGCCGACGCCGATGGCGGACGTGCAATGGCGCAACCGCACGACCGGTGACGTCTTCATCTTTGGCGTCACAGCGCCCTACGTGACGGTGCAGGACTACACGTTCGCGGCCGGCGAGCCGCTCACCGACATCGACGTGCAGCAGCGGCGCTACGTCGCGGTGCTCGGCTACGACGTCGCCGACAAGCTGTTCGGGAATATTGAAGCGGCCATCGGCCGGATGATTCGGGTCCACGGCATTCAGCTGGTCGTGAAGGGCGTGATCGCGAAGAAGGGCACGGTGCTCGGACAATCGTGGGACGGCTTCGTGATGCTGCCGCTCTCCACGTTCGAATCGATGTACGGGCGCCGCCAGACGATGGTGATCTCGGTGAAGATGGCGACGGCGGATGGCGTCGCGCCCGCGATGCTGCGCGCCGAGGAGGCGATGCGCATCGCGCACCGCCTGCGGCCGGGCACGGATAACGACTTTACCATCGACACCGGTGAGGGACTGATCGCGTTCTGGGCCAAGCTCACCCGCGTCATTTTCACGGTCGTGCCAGCCGTCGTCGTCATCGGCATCGTCGTGGGCGGCATCGTCATCATGAACATCATGCTCATGAGCGTCACCGAACGCACCCGCGAAATCGGGATTCGGAAAGCCCTGGGGGCCGCGCGCCGTGACATCAGGCGCCAGTTTTTCGCCGAGGCACTGACGCTGTCGGTGCTCGGCGGGATCGCCGGCCTCGCCGTGGGCGCCGGGCTCGCGGGACTGGTGCAGGCCGTATCGCCGCTCCCCGCGCGCGTGACGGCGTGGTCCATCGGCCTCGCGTTGCTGCTGGGTATCGTCGTGGGGGTGGCGTTCGGCGTGTACCCCGCGCATCGCGCGTCGCGCCTCGATCCCATCGAAGCCCTCCGCCAAGAGTAGATGAAACTCGACTCGGTCCGCGAGGGCTGGCGCATCGCGCTCGACCAGCTCCGCGCCAACAAGCTGCGCTCGGCGCTGACGGTGCTCGGCGTCGTGATCGGCATCGCCACGGTCATGGCGATGGCTTCCATCGTCGCCGGCTTCCGGGAGCAGATCGTCAATACGCTCGAGGTCGTCGGTCCGACCACGTTCCGCGTGCTCCGGTATTTCTCTACCACGGGAGTGAATCCCGACGCGGTGCCACGTGAGGTGCGCATCCGCCCAAAGCTGCTCGCGCAGGACGCCGACGCGATTGCCCGCCTGCCCGAAATTCATTACGCGGCGATCTGGACGCAGGTCTTTGAGAGATTCGAGTACGGCGGCAATCACACCCGGATCCTCGGCGTGTTCGGGGCCGATGACCGCTTCATGGAAATCCTCGGCGGCGGCATTTCGTCCGGGCGCTCGTTTACCGCGGCCGAGCTGCGCGGGGGCGAACCGATCGCGATCGTCGAGCAGCGGACCATCGATCGCCTCTTCGGCGCCGTCAATCCGCTCGGCCGCGTCCTCCGGATCGGGGGACATCCGTTCAAAGTCATTGGCGTCTGGCAACGACCCACCAACATCTTCGAGGTGCCGGGAACACCCGAGATCGCCGCGGTCGTGCCGTTCGAGTCGGCGCGGCGCAGTTTCATCATCGACGAGTGGAACAGCCTGATCATTCTCGTGAAGCCGAAGCCGGAGGTCAGCGTCAGCCGCGCGATGGATGCCGCAACGGTGACCTTGCGGCGGCTGCGCGGCCTGCGCGTGGGCGACGCCAACACGTTCGATTTGCTCACGTCCGATCAGGTGCTGAGTATCTTCGACAGCCTGACGTTCGCATTCTTCTTCGTCATGCTCGTGCTCTCGAGCATCGCCCTGATGGTAGGAGGCATCGGAGTCATGGCGATCATGATGGTTTCGGTGACGAGCCGGACCCGGGAGATCGGCCTGCGCAAGGCGCTCGGTGCGACGCGCCGGGCCATCCTGTGGCAGTTCCTCGTCGAGGCCGCCACACTGACGCTGCTGGGCGGCATCATCGGCATCGCGCTGGGCGTGGGCGTCGGCGAGGTGCTGAAGCGGCTGCTCGCGTTTAGCACGACGATCCCCGTCGTGCCCGCGGCGATCGCCACCGCCGCATCGATCCTCGTTGGGCTCGTCTTCGGCATCGCGCCCGCGGCCCGCGCGGCGAGACTCGATCCGGTCGAGGCACTGCGCTATGAATGACGGTCAAACCGTTGACCTGTTAGCTATCGCCGCGCACCGCGATGACGTCGAGCTCACCTGCGGGGGGACGCTCGCGAAGGCGGCGAAGGCGGGCCATCGGGTGGGGATCCTCGACCTCACGCAAGGCGAAATGGGGACGCGGGGTGACGCGGCGACGCGCGCCGCGGAAGCCGAGCGCGCCGCGAAAACGCTTGGCGTCGCGGTGCGACTCAATGCCGGGATGCGGGATGCGTACCTGACGAACGATGAACCGTCACGGAAGAAAATCGTCGAAATGGTTCGGCGCCTGAGACCGCGTGTCGTCATCCTCCCCTTCCCCGTTGGGCGGCATCCAGATCACCGCATCGCGTCCGAGCTCGGGCGCGACGCGTGTTATCTGGCGGGCTTGGCGAAGTATGAGCCGGGAACGGGCGGCGAGGCTCACCGCCCGTTCAAGATCCTGTATGCGCTCGCCTATCGCGAAGATCCGGTGAAGCCGACGTTCGTCGTGGACATTTCGGACGTGTTTGAAGCGAAGATGGCAGCGATCCACTGCTATGCGTCGCAGTTCACCGGTGCAAAGGCTGCCGGCGAGATCCACCCCACCGGCCAGGACCTCTACGAATTGATCCGCGTACAGTCCGCCCATTACGGATCACTCATCCGGCGGCGCTACGGGGAGCCCTTCTATACCGGCGAGACGCAGGAAGTGGATGATGTGCTGCGGCTTGGCGTGCAGTCCATCTAGTTTGTAGATTGCGCCTTCCATGACCAAGCGCCTCACGTATCTCGACAACGCCGCGACGACGCCGGTGCGGCCGGAGGTCCTCGAGGCCATGCTTCCCTATCTCGGGAAGGAAGCCTTCGGGAATCCCTCGTCGGCGCACCGCTTCGGCCGGGCCGCGCGCGCCGGACTCGAGGAGGCGAAGCGCGCGGTCGCGACCGCCGTCGGCGCCGAGCCGAATCAGGTGGTGTTCACCTCGGGTGGCACGGAGGCGGACAACCTCGCGATCATCGGGGCGGCACTCGCGTCGCGTGATCGCGGTGGTCCGTTCCGTGTCGCCGTCTCCGCCGCGGAGCACAAGGCGGGGTTAGCCGCCGCCCACGCCGTTAAGCACCTGGGTGGCGAAGAGATCGTGCTTCCGGTGACGGCGTCGGGACTGGTCGACACCGCGGCGCTCGAGGCGGCGCTCACGCGGGGGGGCGGCGTCGCAGTCGTCAGCGTGATGTGGGTCAACAACGAGGTCGGCACCGTCCAACCCGTAGCACAGGTAGCGACGCGATGTTGTGATTCCGGCGTGCTGTTCCACTCGGACGCCGTCCAGGCGTTCGGTAAGGTTCCAGTCTCGCTGCGCGACGTCAGCTGCTCTCTCCTCACCATTTCCGGCCACAAAATCGGCGCTCCCAAGGGCGTCGGCGCACTCATCGTGCGTGACCGGAAGGCCGTCGAGGCGATCATCCACGGCGGGGGACAGCAATTCGGCATTCGGCCCGGGACCGAGAACGTGCCCGGCATCGTCGGGCTCGGGACCGCGGCCCGCTTGGCGGTCGAAGAGCAGCAGGCCCTGGCGCCGCGGCTGCGCGAGCTGCGCGACGAGTTGGAGCGCCGCCTGCTGGCGATCGTGCCCGACGCGGTGATCAATGGCTGGCAAGCGGAGCGCGCGCCGCACATCTCGAACGTCTCGATTCCCGGCACCGATAGCGAAGCCCTGCTGATGCATCTCGATCTCGCCGGCATTGCCTGCTCGTCCGGATCGGCGTGCAGCACCGGGGCGGTGGAGCCGTCGCATGTGCTCACCGCAATGGGCGTCCCGCGCGAGCTTGGCATCGCGGCGCTGCGGTTTTCCTTTGGCAAGGACAGCACTTTGGAAGACGTAGAAGCTGTCTCCGCTGTGCTGCCAAAGATTGTTGACAAGGTGAGGTCGTTATCAGCCGTTCTGCATCGGTAATCAGGTTGCACGTCTGCACGTCGGCATGTCGGCACGACACGACTGCGTGCCGACGTGCAGTCGTGGCGACGTGTAGAGTTCGGGACGTGCGATGAGCCGTGTTCTCGTGGCGATGTCGGGCGGCGTGGACAGCTCCGTCGCCGCCGCGTTGCTCGTCGAGCAGGGCCACGAGGTGATCGGCGCCACGATGAAGCTGTTCCGTGCTGCTCGCTCGACTCGATCACCGACGCCAAGCTGGTCGCGCACAAGCTCGGCATCCCGCATTACGTCCTCAATCTCGAGGACCGCTTCGGGCACGACGTCATCGACAACTTCGTGTCCGAGTACGCCCGCGGCCGGACGCCCATCCCGTGTGTGCGCTGCAACTCGTTCACCAAGTTCCGCGACTTCCTCTACCACGCCGATGCGCTCGACTGCGACGCGATCGCGACGGGTCATTACGCGATCGCGCAGCGTGGCGCGCTGTACCGCGGCCGCGACCGGCAGAAGGATCAGTCCTACTTCCTGAGGGGAATCGATCGCGCGGTGGTGCGCCGCATGCTGACCCCGGTGGGTGAGCTCACCAAGGCGGAGACACGGTCGGTGGCACGGGGATTGGACCTGGTCACCGCCGACAAGCAGGAGTCGGTCGAGATCTGTTTTGTGCCGGACGACAATTATGTCGCGGTGCTCGAGAAGCACCTTCCCGCCGACGCACCGGCACTCGTCCCGGGTCCCCTCGTCACGACCGGTGGTGAGGTGATCGGCGAGCACGACGGCTTCGCGCGCTACACGGTCGGCCAGCGCCGCGGCCTGCCCGGCGGGTTCGACGAGCCGCTGTACGTCGTGGCGATCCGGCCCGACACGCGCGAGGTGGTCGTCGGCCGCGGGGCGGAGTTGTTCGGACACGAGTTGTCTCTGACAGAGGTCAACTGGCTCGCCGACCCGCTCGCGGCCGGGGACGCCGTGTGGGTGCAGTGCCGCTATCGCGCGCGTGCCGTCCCCGGCACGATTGCTGCGCAGGCGGACGGCCGCATCGCGCTCCGGCTCGCTGAGCCGGTCCGGGCGATTACGCCAGGGCAGTCGGGCGTGCTGTACGACGCCGATGATCGACTGCTCGGCGGTGGCGTGATCGCCTAGCCTGGCGAGACGTGCGGAGGGTCACAGCCCCTCCGGCCTGAGCGCCCGCAGAATTGAGTTTCGTCCCCACTTTTTCGATTCGGAGGCCGTATGCGGTCGTTCCTGCGTCCCGCGCTTGCCGGGCTCGTGCTGGCAGCCTTGACCGGCGCCTGTGGCAAGGAGTCCATCGCACCGAAGTCGCTCGCCAATCCTCAGGCGACGAGTGCGCAGCTCGCGTCGCTCGATACGATGTTCAATGCCGCCCCGCTCCACAGCTTCTCGGCCGTTTCCGCATCGATTCAGCCGACGGCCCCCGGTCCCCTGCCGGCGCTTGCGCTGGCCAGCGCGGTCAATCCGTTGACACAGTCGTCCGACCTGCGGCCCTACGCCCGCCGCATCCTGGCCGCCCGCACCTTCGCCCGGCTCATCCCGCAGATGAGCGTGCGCGCGACGGCGGCGCTGTTCCCGGTTGGTGTGGTGGGCAAGACATTCGAATGGGATTTCGGGACGTCGGCGTACGTCGCAACCGCACGTACCGGCGCGCCGACTACCGGCGTGCGGTTCATCCTGTACGCGATCAACGAGCTGACCGGGCAGCCTGCGAATCCGCTCGTCGAAGTCGGCTATATCGATCTCATCGATGAAACCGGCAG